>JAISMK010000023.1 GCA_031276785.1 Desulfovibrio sp.
CCCATTCCTTACGGGCAGGACGTTGAAGACGGCATGAACGCCTTTTTGCGCAGCGTCCGGCTGGTGCATGTACACCGGGAGATCGTCTGCCAGGATACCGCAATATCTGGCCCACAAGCCGCACCAGCAGTTGCGGAATAGTCTGCATTCCTCTTCTTTCTGCGGCGCGGGCTACGGCCAAGAGGTCTTGCGGTTCCAATTTGCTCACGGCAATGTTGCCCAAGGTCGGGAAAAGATAGGTGTTCAGACGGAACAGGACTTGCTCACGGTGTCTGGCCGTAAACTGTCCGGTCTGGTTTTCGTGCCATTCCAGGGCAATATTTTTGAAGGAATTGGCCTGCTCCGCGATCCTGCTGGCAATGACGGCTTTTTTATGCGCTCCGGGGTCTATGCCCTGGGCAAGCAAACGCTTGGCTTCCTCGCGGCGCTCATGGGCGTCTTTCAATGATACCGTGGGGTATTCTCCGAAACTGAGCAACTTTTCCTTTTTATCGAAGTGGTATACCATACGCCATAGTTTGCTGCCGGTGGCGGTAACGAAAAGAAACATGCCTCCGCCGTCAAAATGTTTCTTGGGTTTTCCTGTGGGTTTCAGGCTTCTGATTTAAATTGCCGGCCGCGGCGAAAGTGCGATTTCTCCTTGCCTCCGATTTAATGCGGCTTGGTATGAGAATCGGAATAAGCGGTTTTGGTTGGGAAACGGAAGAGGACGCCTCAGCGGAAAGACAGTTGTTCCAGAACCCCTTCGGGCTGAACAATGTCCGCCCTGGTTTCCAGATTGCGCAGAAAGGCGGCCAGCACTTCATAAGTTTTGAACCGCTGGAATTGGGGAATAAAGGAGTCTTTCACCCTGGCCCAGTCTTCGTCCCGTACGGGAATCACCTCCGCCATCCGGGCAATGACCGCGCCCTGCTCCGTGTCATAGACGGTGGGCAGCCAGGAGGTGTTGGCGGAGGCCAGAAGATCCCGGGCCAAAGAGGCACTCTCCCCCAGGCCGGGCACAGCCGGCAGAGATCGGCTGAAGGGGCCGCTCAGCTTTACCCGGCCGGCGAAGTCCGCGGGCGCGGTTTCCCCGGTAAAGGAGGGCAGGGCGGAAACGGCATCGGCGTGGGCCAGATTTAAGGCCATGCGGCGTTGCAGGATCTTGAGGATCTCGCTCCGCACCTCGTCCAGGGGGCGGATGGCGGCTGGAGTGGCCTGTTCCACCGCCACCAGCGCGATGCCGTCCACAATCTCCAGAGGGACGGGCAGCACCAGAGCGGTTTCCGCGGCCGCTGTCCCGGCCGTGGCGTTGGCGGCGGGCCGGGTGGCGGATGCTCCGGGGGCAAGGCTGCCGGCCACGGCGTCCTGAAGAATTTTTCTGGAACCGCTGAGCAGGGCAGCCTGTTCCATCGCCTGCAATTCAGGCTTCAAGCCTGTTCTCCGGACTTCCGTCCGGAAACGCCGGGCCAGATCCTCAAAGGATTCTCCCAGGTTCAGAGCGTCCTCCGCGGCCTGCCGCACTTCCGGGAAGGCGGCTTCGGCCTTCTCCCGGGCCAGGGTGGAGCGAATATTCTCCTTCACCTGGTCCAGACCGGGCTGATGGGAGGCTTCCGCCTCCTCCAGTTTGAACAGGTGCAGTCCAAAGGAAGAAGGGATGACTCCGCTCACCTGGCCCGGCCGCAGGCCAGCCAGGGCTTCCTCCACCCCCGGCAGGGCGATGCGGCCCTGCTCCAGCCAGCCGATGTCTCCCCCCGAGCCGCGGGAGGCTTCGTCCTCGGAAAACTCCGCGGCCAGGGCGCTGAAATCCTCGCCGGCCTTCAGGCGATCCAGGAGAGCCGCCATGCGGACCTCGGCCCGGGCGGACGCTTCCGCCCTTTCCGCCTCCGGGGCTCCGGCCGTGTCCAGGAACAGATGGCGGACCTTATAGCGCGCCGGAGAAGCGAAGGAAGAGGCGTTCTTCTCGTAGAAGGCGGCGATTTCCTCCTCGGACACCGCGTAGTTAGCCGCCAGCAGGGCCGGGGTCAGAGGGATGTAGGTGAGGTTCAGCCCCGGCTCCAGGCGGAACTGATCCTGATGTTCCGAGTAGTAGGCGGCCACGGCGCCCTCGTCCGGTATGGCCTTGTCCAGCCTGTCCTCCGGTGAAAAAAGAACATAGGCGGCCCGCCGTCCTTCCTGGCCGAAGTCGAAATAGCCCCTGGCCTCCTCTTCGGAAGCGGTCACGCTCTCGGCTATGTAGCGCTGCATTTTTTCCGCCAGAAGGGCGCGCCGCTGCCCGGCTTCAAATTGCCCTGGGGATATCCCCTGGCTTTCCAGGATGCTCTGGTATCTCTTTTTGTCGAATTTGCCCGAAGCATCCTGAAAGACGGACATGCCGGAGGTTGCCCTGAGCAGTTCGTAAGGAGAGATGAAGAGGCCCAGCCTTTCCGCCTCCTGCCGCCAGAGGGCGAACAGGATCATTTGTTGCAGCACCTGGCGCTTGAGTTCCAGCATGGCCCCGGCATCGCCCGCAAGTTCCGGATTGCGCTCCCGCTCGGCTTCAAAGGCTTGGCGGAAAGCCTGGCTGAAGTCCTGCACGGAGATTGGCTCTCCGTTGACCCGGGCCACGCTGCTGACGGAGCCGGAGGTGAAATTGCCCACTCCCCAGAACAGGAAGACCAGGATAATGGCCCCGAAGATGACTTTTACGCCAAGGGATCGGGAGCTGTTGCGGATGCTGTCCAGCATGGAATGTTCTCCAGGGCGCGGCTATTCCACGGCGATGCCGGTTTCGCGGTATTCATTGAGTTTATTGCGCAGAGTACGTACTGAAATCCCCAGCAGTTCCGCCGCCTGGGTGCGGTTGCCTCCGGTCTGCGCCAAGCCTTTGCGAATGAGAATCCGCTCCATCTCATGCAGGGGTATGACCCCTCCGGCAAAGGGATTCTCCCCTTCCCCGTCCCCTGAAGCGCCCGGCGGCGGCCCTTCCGCGTCCTGCTCCGGCCGCCCTCCCGTTCCGCCCATCCCCGGTCTTTCCTCCGCCTCTGTCTCTCCATCTCCGGCGAACAGCGGCCATTCCTCCTCTTCCAGCAGGAAGTGGGCCGGCAGAATGGGCCGTCCGCCCGAGAGCAGCACCGCTCGTTCCATCAGGTTCTGCAGTTCCCGCACATTGCCCGGCCAGGCATAATCCAGCAGCCAGGATCTGGCCTCCTGAGTCAGCTTCGCCGGCTCCAGGCGATATTCGCGGGCGTATAGATCGAGGAAAAAAGCGGCCAGGCCGAGGACGTCATCGCCGCGTTCGCGCAGGGCGGGCAGGCGCAGGGGAATGACGTTAAGGCGGAAAAAGAGATCCTGGCGGAATTTGCCCTCCTGCGTCCACTTTTCCAGGTCGCGGTTGGTGGTTGCCAGAACCCGCACGTCCACCCTGACGGTTTCCGTGCCGCCGACCCGGTCTATTTCGCCTTCCTGCAGAACGCGCAGGAGCTTGGCCTGGAGGCCGGGATCCATTTCGGAAATTTCATCCAGAAGCAGGGTGCCGGTGTCGGCCAGTTCGAATTTTCCCGGTTTTCGGGCAATGGCCCCGGTAAAAGCTCCTTTCTCGTGTCCGAAGAGTTCGCTTTCCAAGAGGTGTTCCGGCAAAGCGGCGCAGTTGAGGGCCACAAAGGGCCGGTCAGCCCGGTCGCTTTGGGCGTGCAGGTAGCGGGCGAACATTTCCTTGCCGGTGCCTGATTCTCCGGAAATGAGGACCGTGGCCCTGGAGCGGGCCACCTTTCTGGCCAGGGCCAAGGCGCGGAGCATGGCCGCGTTGCTGCCCACAATGCGCGGGCTGTTTTCGGGTGGAGCCGGCCTGCGGACGCCCAGAGTGCTGGAGGGCGGAGGGGGGACTTCCGGGGCTCTGGGCAGGGCGGCTTCGATCTTGTCAAAGGCCAGGGGTTCAGCCCAGTAGTCTCTGGCGCCGAGTTCCAGAACCCGGGCTGCCTCTTCCGGGGCGGCCCGATCGGAAAAAGCGATTACCGGCGGAAACTGCGGGTCTTCCTGGCCCACGGCCAGGAGGTCTTCAATCCTGTATCCCGGCAGGAAGACGCGGGAGAGGATAAGGCCGGGCAACCCCTTGCGGATGAAGGCTGAGGCTCCTTTCAGATTTTCGGCTATGCCCACTTCGATCCCGGCATCGCGCAACTGGGGGAAAATGCGGGTGACTGTCTGGGCCGGGGCCAGAAAAAGGATGCGCCGTGCGTGCATAACCTCAGCCCATATACTGTTCAGGAGTTTTTATCAACACCGGCGCCGCCGTGTTCGGACAGCAGGCGGTCATACAGGGCCAGAGTCTTGTCGGCCATGGCCCGGATGCTGAAATTGTCCGCCACGGCCCTGGTGTCGGCCGGGGGCAGGGCGAAGAGGCGATCCAGGGTAAGGACGGGATCGTCGGCATCAGCCATGAAGTGGATGGCGGGATAGAAGGCGGCGATTTCCCGCACGGCCGGATTTTCCCGCGCCAGGATGGGCAGGCCGTGAGCCGCAGCTTCCAGCACGGCGCCGGGCATGGCTTCCGTCCAGCTCTCCGAGGGAAAAAAGAAGCCGTCGAAGCAGCGGTAAAAGGGATAGGGATCTTCCTGAAGCCCGGCAAAACAGACTCCTCCGGCTGATTCCCCCAGGGCGCGGTAGCGGGCTTCCTGTTCCGGGCCGTCCGCCTTACCCAGGATGAGCAGGCCATAGTCCTGCCCGGCCGCGCGCGCCCGCTGCAGAAACCTTACGGCAAACTCCACCCCTTTGCCCGCGGTCAGCCGCCCCACAAGTCCCAGGAGCCGGCGCTCCGGAGGAATGCCGTACCGCCGGCGGATATCAGCCGCCGTGGGGGGGGGGGTGGAGGGCGGCTCAGGCAGTCGGATGCCGTTATGCAGCAGGAGCAGCTTCTTTCTGGAAACAGGGCAGTGGGAGGCGAAATACTCCAACGCCAGCGGACTGGCGAAAAGAACAGCGTGAGTACACAGGCTGTGAACCAGGTATTCCTCCAGGCGCTGTTTTTTGCGGCGCAGTTCCGTTTTTCCATACCAATGCTGGCTCCGGGTATGCACCTGGGCCAGGCGCACCGGAACTCCGGCCAAGGTCGCGGCCAGGATGCCAGAGATGTTGCCGCCGAAGGAATGGGTATGGACAATGGCGGCCCTGTGTTCCCGCAGGAGCCGGGCCAGCCTGCGCAGGCCGGCGGGGTTCCATTTGCCGCGCAGGGGCAGATGGTGGACGGCAATGCCCATTTCCCGAAAATGCGGGCTGAGAGCGCCGGCCCTGTGGTATGTGGCCACATGGACCTCAAAGGCGTCCTGAAGCAGAGGAAGGAGCTGCTGCAGGCGCCGGGAAACTCCGCCTATATCCAGATTGTTGACAACGCGGAAAAGAACCGGTTTGCGCATGGCGGAATTCTTCCTGTTTTCTTGTGGGAGAGGAAGCGGATGCCGGGCATTGCCGCGAGATGCGGGCAGGCGGGCTTTGCCCGCGGGCAAGGAGCAGATCATGCCGGCAAAGCCCGCAGGCGGTCCAGGAAGAAGGCTTCCAGCTTTTCCGCCTGCGAGGCAAGGGAAAAATTGCGCGCGCAGTGTTCCCATGCCAGCCGCTTCCACTGGTGTATATCGCCGGCAGTGGCGGAAAGCACCTTGCGCAACGGGGCAAAAAGCGGCAAAGCCCCGGGGTCGGGCGGGCCGTCTTGCTCACGGAGCGTTTCCGGAGGGATCAAAAGGTCGGAAAGCCCGGGCGGCCAGCATTCCGCAACCCCGCCCACGGCCCGGGCCACAGGCGTCAGACCGTGGGCCATGGCTTCCAGGAGAGTGTTGGGCAGTCCCTCCTGGTAGGAGGGAAGGACAAAGACATCGCAGGCGCGCAGCAGGGGGGAGAGATTCCGCTGAAAGCCGTGGAAGGTTACCCGTTCCTCCAGATTAAGGGCGCGGCACAGCTTCAGCAGATCATCCAGGGCGGCGCCTGTGCCGGCCACATCCCAGTGGAAGGGGAAACCCCTGTCCCGCAGGGCGGCAAGGGTACGGGCCAGTTCGGCATGTCCCTTGTTGGCCTTGATCTGGCTGCTGCTCAGCAGGCGCAGGGGGAACCCGGGCGCGGGCGGGGGGTGGGGCAGAGGTTCCTTGGCGGAATAG
>JAISMK010000050.1 GCA_031276785.1 Desulfovibrio sp.
TTTCGATCAGGGCGTAAAACAGTTTTTGATGGAAAAATTATTTTTAAAGAATATTCGTGTAATAAATGTTTTGACATTTATACGGCCACTCTTTATGGCTTTCCATGAAAAAGAAATAAAAGAAGAATTTGACAAATATCTTTAACATTTTGAATTAGGTCCTTAATTGTTAAGGGTATTCCAAACTGCGCATAACAGGACTGTTTACGCTTCGCCGCCAGTAGGCGGCTCGAGCTACGTTTTGGCTAGAGTATTTTTCGCTTGGAATGCTTGCTTAACGGCGGGCAAAGCCCGCCTACAAGCATTTCGCGGCAAGGATTTGCGAGCAAATCCTTGCACAGCGGTCCAACTTTTCCAAGTTAAACTGCTCTAAGGCTCGGTTGCTCCTCGTCCCTCAGCCCAGGCTCGCAAAAATTTCGCCAGATCTTCCGCCGCGTCCACGGCTGATGGGCCGGGCCGGGAAAAGGCGGCCTCAGGAACAAAAAGAACCCCGTCGCGGCGCACGGCCTTTAAAGCCCGGAAATGGGGGCGGTCGGCGGGATGTCCCGGCGCCTTGTTCATGGTCCCCACCTGTACCAGATAGATGTCGGGGTCCAGCAGCAGCAAGGTCTCCTCGCTGAGGCGGACCAGTTTCTCCCTGTGTCCGGCCAGGCAGTTGACTCCGCCCGCTATGGTTATGATCTCCGTGAGAATGTTCCCTTCGCCCGCGCCCAGAAGATTGGGATAACGCGCCTCAAGAAAGACGGAAGGACGCCGGGGCAGGCGGATCGCCGCTGCCCGTACGGCTTCAAGGCGCTCCGCCAGAGAAGCGTTCAGCTCTGCGGCTGCCTGGTTGGCGCCGCTGAGGATGCCGAGGCGTTCAATGCAGGAAAAAAGGTCGGCAAAGGAATCCATGCGGAATACGGCCACGGCCATGCCCCTGTCCCGCAAAGCCCTGACGGCCGTTTCTCCGCGCCCCCGCATCTGTACAACCAAATCGGGGGCCAGACTGATGATGCTTTCCAGATTGGGCCTGAGGTGGGTGCCTATGGAAGGCAGGCTGGGAGGGGAACCGGTGTCCGCCGCGGTGCTGGCAATGATCCTGTCCGCCAGTCCCATGCCCGCCAGGGTGTCGCCGAGGGCGGCATACAGGGGGATGATGCGTCCGGCTGGTCCCGGCAGAGAAACGGCGGCGCCGGTATCATCCACGATGGCCACAGGCCCTCCCAGGGAAGGAGAGGCCGTCAGCAGGAAGAACGCGGACAGCAGGCAGGCCAGGACAAGGGCGGAAAGGCCGCTGCCGGCTTTTTTCCTCCCACCGCCCAGGAGGGCCTGGGGTCGGCCGGTCAGAGGGTGGGAAACCAGCGTGACGGGAACTTCGTAGACATCTTCCAGAATTTCGGGCTGGAACAGTTCTGACAGACTGCCATCGGCCAGGAGACGTCCCTTTTTGAGGATCAGCAGACGGTCGCAGAAGGCGGCGGCCAGATTGAGGTCATGCATGGCGGCGAGGACGGATCGTCCGGGCGGGGCGGAGGCAAGCAGGATGTTCAGGCCCGCGATCTGGTAGGCCGGGTCCAGGCCGGCGGTAGCCTCGTCCAGAAGCAGCAGGGAGGTGTTCTGGGCCAGGCAGCGCGCCAGCAGGACGCGCTGCAGTTCGCCTCCGGAAAGGGCAAAGAGAGGCTGATCCGCAAGATGGGCGACGCCGGCGCGGCGCAGGGCGGACCAGGCGGCGGCCTTGTCCTTTGCGCTGTAGGATTGCCAGGGAGCCAGGCGGGCATAGCGGCCCATGAGTACCATATGCATGGCCCGGAAGGCGGGCGGGATCTCCGTCCGCTGGGGCACTGCCGCCAGGATGCGGGCCCGTTCCCTGTCTGTGAGGGCGGTGACTGGGGTATCGCCCAACAGGACGCATCCCTGTTGAGGGACATGTAAACCGGCGATGCAGGCCAGCAGGGTGCTTTTGCCGCTGCCGTTGGGACCGAGGAGGCCGACCAGCTCCCCTGGGGCCAGGGAAAGATCGATCCCCTCCAGAGCTGGAATCCGTTGTCCCGCATAGCTAAATGTCAAGGATCTGACTTTCAGGCCTACGGGCGGCGGCGGCGGATCGCCGGCCGGATCCGGCGTGACTTCCAGAGTCCGCCAGGAACGTCTCCGATGGGGATCGCCGGGACGAGGACTTCTGTTTCTGGCCAGAAAGCCGCAGAAAAAAGGGCCGCCCAGAAGGGCGGTTATGACGCCCACAGGCAGTTCAGCGCCGTCAGCGGTCAGGGAGCGGGCGGCCGCGTCGGACCACAGGAGGAGCAGACCGCCGCCCAGGAAGGCTGCGGGCAGGAGAGGGCCGTGGCGGGCGCCCAGGAGCAGGCGGCAGAGATGGGGGACGATCAGGCCGATGAAGCCTATAATGCCGGCCACAGCCACGCAGCTCGCGCTGGCGGCTCCCGCGGCGGTCAGCAGGATCAGCCGGGAACGCCGCGAAGCCAGCCCCAGATGGCGGGCCGTGGTGTCCCCCAGGCTCAACAGATCCAGTTCCTTCGCCTGGACGCAGGCAATGGCCCCGCCCAGCAGGAGACCGGGCAGGAGCAGGGCCAGATCCGTCCATCCCCGGCCTTGAAAACTGCCCATGAGCCAGAAAACGATGGCCCCGACGGCCTCCTCGTCCAGAGCCTTGATCAGGGCGATCAGGGCGGCCAGAAAGGCGGACACCACCACTCCGGCCAGGACCAGGGTTTCCCGCTCCAGGCCGCCGCTGAAACGGCTGATAAGCAGGACGACGGCCAGGGCCGCCCCTGCTCCGGCAAAGGCGGCCAGAGGGATGCCGAACCCGCCCGGAAGGCCGCCCAGCCCCAGACTGATAGCCAGGGCGGCTCCAAAGGCGGCTCCGCCGGAGACCCCTAGGGTGAAGGGATCAGCCAGGGGATTGCGCAGAATGCCCTGAAAGACGACTCCGGCCAGCGCCAGACCGCCTCCGGCCCCAAAGGCCAGCAGGATGCGGGGCAGGCGCAGATCGGCGACAATCAGAATCAGGGTTTCCGGAGACAGCCCGTGAATTCCCCCTCCCGGCAGGTAAACCAGTATTTCCCGTTCCAGAGGGAAGTGGAAGAAACGGGCGGCCAAGGCGCGCATGGCGTCTGCCGGAGACAGGGGGAGGGAGCCTACGGCGCAGGCCAGAGGAATGGAAAACAGGCAGAAGACAAGCCCCAGAGCCCAGAAGCAAATCACGCGGGAAGGCTTGGCCGGCAAGGCCGGGAGGCGGAAAAGCCGCATGTTTGCCATTTGTCCTCCCTTCCGGGGACCGGGCCGGCGATCCCCGGGAGGCAACATACAGCAATTTCAAAATTGCTGTTCATCTGCCCGCCAGTCCAATCCCAGGCTAAAAATGCGTTAATTTTTTAACCTGGAATTGGAATGCGCGACAGGATGTCGCGCCGCAAGGCAAAGCCTTGCGGCGCAGTTCAACTTTTTCAAAGTTGAACTGCGCTAATCAGTCAGACAGATCCGCCAGGGCCTGATCGGCGTGATCCGCCCACAGGGCGGCCAGCGCGGGTACGGCCAGGAGACCGCGGGAGATGGGGATGGCCTGGATTCCGGCATTGGAGAAGGTCTTTTTCCAGGAATCGTCCTCATTGCCAAAGATGTCGTTGTCGGCGTGATCGCCCACCGCGGTTAGCAGGGGAAGCAGCCAGACCTTTTTGCTCCCAGCGGCCTTGAGGGCGGACAGGATGGATTCCAGGGTAAAGGGGCCTTCAATGGTTCCCACAAGGATCCGGGGATCCAGTCTGGTCAGGAAACATTGCAGGGCGGGGTAGGCGAGGCTGCCGGACGGGCTGGCGGCCCCGTGGCCAACCAGGACGACAGCGTCTTCGGTATTGCGTTCGGCGGGCAGCGCGTCCAGCAGGATACTGGCCACGGCTTTGGCGTCCTCATGGGAGCCGATGAGGGGCCGGCCAAGGCTGACGCGCCTGATTCCCTTGGGCAGGTTGGCATATCGTCCGGTAATGTCCCTGGCTATATCGAATTCCAGGCCGGGAATGACGTGCAGGGACTGCACGGCGATGTGGGTGTAGCCGTCAGCGGAGAGATCCGCCAGGGTCTGGGGCAGCGTTTCGGCCTGCTGCCCCTTGGCCTTCAGGGAGGCCGCCACATGGGCGGAGGAATAGGCCAGGCGCACGGTCAGGCCGGGGTGGCGGGCGGCAATTTCCTTGCGCAGGACTTCCAGAGGATCCTTCGTCTGGGCGTAAGTGGTGCCGAAAGTGAACAAAACAAGAGCCTTGCGCGGCGTCTGGGGGGCTTCCGCGGCCAGGACGCCGGCTGGGAAAAACAGGCAGAGCAGATAGAGGAGTATAAGAAAAAAGGAAAGGCCGCCCTGGGCATTTGCAGGGGCAAGGGGGAGGAAGGTGTTGGTCATGGCTGGTTCCGGCGGCCGGGCCGCCTGTTGCCTGGGCCGTTAGGGGAGAGAGCCGCGCCCTGATTTTCAGAGGCGCGACTTTTCCCTTTCCCGTGAGGGCTTTGCGCGGCAAAGGCCCGTTGCGCGCAAAGATGAGGAGCCTCAGGCAGGTCTTCCGGCTGCTCCGCTGTTTTCGGCCTTCCCGGAAATTCCAGTGGCGCGCGGGGAAAACAGCAATTTCGGCACTGCCCCAAGTCCGGCCGCAAGGCCGGAGCAGTGTCCGGGTGGAGGTTACGGCGGCGGGTCCGCTCCCGAATCGCACGGGATTCCCTGCCGGAAAAAGCGATGTTCGTTTTTTCCGGATGTATTCCTCAAGGAATACGCGCCTGAGGCCTCCCCACTTATATTCTCTCCCCCGGCCTGTCAAGGCGCTCTGCGCAACCACTGGCCGTTACGGGGCTTTCTTTTCCCTCCGCTTCCCGCTATCTTGGGAGGGAAACCGGTCAGGCGGAGGCGGCGGGTTGCCGCCGGCTGCCGCCGACAGCGGAGCCTGCCATGAAGTACATCATCTGCGAGGATTTCGGCGGACACCCCATCCCTTTTCTCTTCCCCGACAAGGTGGCCCATGTGGATATGCGGGAACAGTTGCCCTACAGCCGGGTGCTGTCCGCCGGATATGTCCTGCTGGAAGGGGAACGTTTTGTCTGTTTCGGCGGAGACGCGCAACTGGGTTGCTCCGCCCGTCCGCAAGACGCGGCCTTCATTGGGGATTTTTTCAACCGGGAGGGGCCGGTGTGACCGGAAGGGCAGCGATCCGCCCCGGAGCCGTTGAGCTGGATCCGGCTTCCGCTCCGGGGGAGATAGAGGCGCGGTCCTTCGCTCTGATTGAGGAGGAGGTGGGGCCGGCGAGACCATTTTCCGGCCCGGCCTGGCTGGTGGCCAGACGTATTGTGCATGCCGCCGGGGATCTTTCCCTGCTGGAGGATCTTGTCCTGCCGGAGTCGGCCCTGGCCGCCGGCCTGGCCGCCCTGGCCGGCGGGGCCGCTCTTTTCACGGATACGGAAATGGCCCTGGCCGGCATTGTGCGGCGCCGTCTTACGCCCTTCGGTTGCGCGGCGCAATGCGTTCTTTCCCGGCCCGGCCTGGCGCAAGAGGCTGCCCGCCTGGGAGTTACCCGGTCTTTTGCCGGCTTTGCCGCTCTTGGCCCCCGGCTGGGAGGATCTGTGGCGGTGGTGGGCAATGCCCCCACAGCCCTTCTGGCCCTGTTGCGGCATGTGGGAAACGGAGGATCTCCTCCGGCCTTGGTGGTGGGGATGCCGGTGGGCTTTGTCAATGCGGCGGAAGCCAAGGAACTCCTGTTGCAATGCCCCGCCCTGCCGAGCCTGGTGCTGCGGGGCCGGCGCGGAGGCTCCGCTCTGGCATCCGCCGCAGTCAATGCCCTGCTGGTCCTCCTGGCCGAAAAGGCCGGCCTTGCGGACCCTCTGCGTTGGACCGGCCCGCGGCCTGTATTGCCCCCACCGGCGGAGCGTGATATGGCGGAGAAACCTTGTCCGCATCTCACAGGAGGAATGCCCGCAATGGCCTCGTATTACAAGAAGATCCTGGTTCCGGTGGATGGTTCCCCCCACGCGGAGCTGGCTTGCCGCCACGCTGTGGGTCTGGCGGACGGCGGCGACGCGGAGATTCTTCTCCTGCATTGCTACGGCGATCTGCCGATGATCCTGGGGGGAGATTCCCGCGAAGCGGTCATCGCCGCCAGCGAAAAGGAAGCCGCCAGGCTCCTGGCCCCGTGCCTGCGCCATTGCGAGGAGAGCCGGGTCCGCTGCCGCTCCGTCATCCACAACGGCAATCCCAGCAGGACCATCGTCCGGGTGGCCAAGGAAGATTGCTGCGACCTCATTGTCATGGGTTCGCGCGGCCTTTCCGATTTTTCCGGTCTGGTCATGGGCAGCGTGAGCCACCGGGTGTTGGAGTATGCCGATATTCCGGTGCTGATTGTGAAGTGAACCGGGCCGGGCGCCTGTGAACAACCTTTTGCGGCGCCCGGACGCCCCTCTGCTGAATGATACGGCCATGGCTCTGGCTGCGGCGGCGGAAGCCTTTCCCGTTCCTCCCCGGCACCGTGCTGCCCTGCCGGCGGCCGTGAGGGAGCTGTCCCGCCTGCTCACTCTGGACCGCGGCGACAGGGGCCGGTCGGCCTACTGGTCCGTTCCCCGCCTATTCGCAGCCTACATGCATTATTTCCTCCCCTGGAATCTGTATCGCCTGGCCTGGCTGCTGCCCGGCCTGGATCTGCTCTCCCCTCCCCCGGAAAGAGAGATTCATCTTCTGGATCTCGGCAGCGGTCCCCTGACCTTGCCCCTGGCCTTGTGGTGCGCCCGCCCGGACCTGCGCCGGCGTCCCGTGCGCCTTGTCTGCGCGGATGTGGCCTCGCGTCCGTTGGAAGTAGGCCGCGACGCCCTTCGTAGACTTGCCGGGCCGGATTCTCCCTGGCGGGTCAGCCCGGTGCGCGGCCCTCTGGAGAAGGCCCTGGCCGGAGGCTGCTTCCATGCCATTCTGGCCGGCAATATCCTGAATGAGCTGCGTCCTTTCCGGGGAGAGGATCTGGAAGACAGGCTGGAGCGGATGTGCGCCGCCATGTTCCGGTCCCTGGCTCCGGATGGCAGGATTTTCCTGGTGGAGCCCGGCACCCGCCTGGGAGGTTCCCTGGTCGCGCTAGTCCGGGAGGTTGCTCTGAAACAAGGACTCCACCCCATCGCCCCCTGTCCCCACGCCGGACCCTGCCCCTTGCGGGCCGCCCCGACTTCCAGCCGATGGTGCCATTTCGTCAGCACGGTTCCTGATGCCCCGGAATCCCTGCTGGAACTCAGCCGCCGGTCGCGCCTGGAAAAGGACGGCTTGGCCCTGAGCTGCCTTTTGCTCTGTAGGGCGGCGGAGCAAATGGCCGGGGATGCCTCCCGGGGTGAGGAAACGGCAGGCGGCCCTGCGCGGAAAGCCGGGGCTGCCGCCGGTCGGACGCCATCCCCCGCCGGGGCCTTTGTCCGCATTCTTTCCCATCCCATCCGCCTGCCCGCGCGTCCTGCCCCTGCCCGCTACGCTTGTAGCGCCAAGGGCCTGGCCCTGGTGCTGGATGCCCTTTCCCTCCCTTCGGGCGGCGCTGTGCGCGTCCTCTGGCCCTGTCCGGAAGAGCGCGACGGTAAGACCGGCGCCCTGATTTTGAGGGCATGGTGAAAGATCCGGATCTGGTCCCTGCGGCGCTGCGCTACGCGTAACACCGCGTTTGCGCTCCGTGCGGACCTCTTACGTTAGGGAATGTCTATAAATAAAATTGACAAGTTAATTGTTTCTTCGACAAATTGAATAGTTCCATTCAGGGTGAAATTTTTCTTGCGAAATTTGTATTTTTGCGAACTCTTCATCTGGC
>JAISMK010000127.1 GCA_031276785.1 Desulfovibrio sp.
GCTGTAACATTTAAAATTGCGGATAAATTTACAGCGTACTAACGCCGGGCTTTAAGCCCGGCGCGCCGCTGCAGGCGGCGGAGCAAGCCGAAAACCACGCTTTTCGGCGCAGCGATCTTGCCACTTAAAACGCAGTTTTAAGTGGTACATGGCACTAGGGCTGCCCAGAGCGCGCTGGAGCATGAGCATGAATGATCCCCATTCCATCCTTATTGTCAATGGCCCCAATCTAAGACACTTGGGCCAGCGCCAGCCTGAAATTTACGGCCGTGAGGGCATGGATGCCCTGCCTTCTCTGTTGGACAGCCTGTTGGGATCGCGGATCGCCCTTGTTTCTCTGTCTTTTTTTCAGACCAACGAAGAAGGCGCTTTGCTGGATCGCCTGGAACAGGCCCGGACGGAAGGTATCCACGGCGTTGTTCTCAACGCCGGGGCCTATACCCATACCAGTCTGGCCCTGGCCGACTGCCTGGCCTGGATCGATCTGCCCGTGGTGGAAGTTCATATCAGCAATATCCTGGCGCGGCCGGAACCTCTGCGGCGCCAAAGCCTTATCGGGCCGCATGTCATCGGCCTCATAGCGGGCTTTGGCCTCCTGGGCTATGCCCTGGCCGTTCAGGCCCTTTTGGAGCATGCCGCGTCCCTCTCTTCTTCTTCGTCCCGTATTCCATAACTGATGGGATATCACGCCATCTCCCAACACCCGAAACCGGAGGTTACATGTATTCCACCACAGATTTCAGGAAAGGTCTGAAAATTGAAGTGGAGGGCACTCCTTATGAAGTCGTTGAATTTCAACATTTTAAGCCCGGCAAGGGTGGTGCTATGGTGCGTACCAAGTTGCGCAATGTCCTGAACGGGCGCATACAGGACATCACTTTCCGTTCCGGAGAAAAGGTGGGCAAGCCCGATTTGGAATCACGGGAAATGCAGTTCCTGTACCGGGAAGGCGAAGATCTCATTTTTATGGATCTGACCAGCTATGAGCAGTTGCATATTCCTGCCGGCTCCACGGGAGGCAAAGACGGTTTTCTTAAGGAAAGCCAGATGGTCCAGGTTCTTCTCTATAACGGCCAGCCATTGGATCTGGAATTGCCGGCGTCTCTGATCCTTACAGTGGCGGATACCGATCCCGGAGCCAAGGGCGACACCGTTTCCAATGTGACCAAGCCGGCGACTCTGGAAACCGGCCTGATCATCCAGGTTCCCATTTTCATTAATACGGGCGATAGCGTGAAGGTGGACACCCGCACAGGCGCCTATCTCGGACGCGAATAGGCGCCGGGTGCGAATAGTGGCGGGACGGGGAGAAAAGACATCCTCCCGGGGAGAGGGAGATTGGCTGGGCCGCGAGCTTGTGGGGCTGTTTTCCATTTTCTGCGGCCTTTTGCTTGTTCTGAGCCTGATGACATTTGACAGCCGGGATCCCTGGCTTAACCACACTGTCAGCGGAGTTCCTCAGATCCGCAACCGGGCCGGGCTGTTCGGAGCCTATGTCAGCGGTTTTCTCTTTGATGTCCTCGGCTTGGCCGCCTGGGTGGTTCCTGCTTTTTTCGGCCTGGCCGGCGCCCGCAGCATTTTGAATTCATCTCTTTGGGACTGGTGGCGATGGGCAGGCTTTCTTCTCCTGGCCGTCTGCATCGCCTGGGCCGGAACCGCCCGCGAGCATGCCGTTGCCGGTCAGGATGTTCTTGCCCGCCACGGCGGCGGCCTGTTGGGGCGCTTGGTCCATTCCGGGCTGGAAAGTTGGCTGGGAGCAACCGGCGCCACGTTGCTGTGGATTTTCGCTCTGGTACTCGGAATCCAGATGCTGGTGGGTTTTTCCTGGTTTTTTCTGGCCGCCTCCGGAGCCGGAACCTTGTGGAGGTGGATTGTCCCGCTGCTGACGGCCTGGGGCCGCTTTGATAGAAAAAAGAAAGCACGCCCCACGGCGGAGGGGAAAGACGGCGCAGCGCCATCCTGCCAGCCGGAAAACGGACTTATACTTCTGGGGGATACCACCTGCCCTCTACCTCCTGTGCCTCCATATTCCTCTTTGCCCGTCTCGGGAAAAACGGCGGCGGATCAAGATGTGGATTTTCCCCCCTGGCTGGAGGATTTCGAAGCAGATTCCCTGACCACAGCCGGAAAAGCCGTGGATAAACACGCCGTCTTCTCCATATCCGGATCCGGAGAGATGCCGGAGCAGATCTTCCCGGCCCCCTGCCCGTCCCAGGCCGGGGAGGCATGCGGCCGGCCGCCCGGCTCTCCCGGCGGCACTGCCAGGGCGGGCGAAGAAGAGGCTGGTCAGACTGACGGAACCGACAAGATCCAGGTCCAGGTGCGCGCAGGAGGCGTGGTGGAGCCGTCAGTTGCCTCTTCAGGGTTACTCCGGCAGGTGGTGGAAGGGATCCGCCATCCCTTCCGCGCGCCTTTGCCGGATGTGGAACTCTTGGGCCCTGTGCCCGCGCACAGCGGCTCGGCTCCCCGTTCCGCTCTGGAGGCAAAAGGGGGCGCCCTTATGGCCTGTCTTGCGGATTTCGGCATTCAGGGCGAACTGGTGGGCATTACTCCTGGCCCCGTGGTGACCATGTTTGAGGTTCGTCCAGCGCCGGGAGTGCGCGTGGCGCGCATTTCCGGTCTCAGCGACGATCTGTCCCTGGCGCTTAAGGCCGTGGCCGTTCGTATCCAGGCCCCTGTGCCCGGTACGGATACCGTGGGTATAGAGATCCCCAACGAATTGCGGGAAACGGTGTTTCTGCGTGAACTCATCGGCTCCCGTGTCTTTCAGGAGGCAAAATCTCCGCTGACCCTGGCCTTGGGCAAGGATATTGCCGGAGGGCCGGCGGTGGCCGATCTAGGCAGCATGCCTCATCTGCTGGTGGCCGGCACAACGGGATCTGGAAAAAGCGTGGGCATCAATTCCATTATACTTTCCCTGCTGTACAAAGCGCGGCCGGAAGAGGTCAAACTTCTTCTGGTTGATCCCAAGCGGGTGGAGATGGCAGTTTATGCCGGCCTGCCGCACCTGGTGCATCCCGTGGTCACGGAAATGTCTCTGGCCAAAAACGCTTTGGAGTGGGCAGTCAAGGAGATGGAACGCCGCTATGAGGATCTGGCCAGGATTGGGGTGCGCAACATCGCGGATTACAACCTAAAACTGGCTTCCTTTGGGGGCAATGCCCCGGAAGGTCTGGAGGACCTGCGGCCTATCCCCTATCTGGTCATTATTATTGATGAGCTGGCCGATCTGATGCTCGTGGCCAGCAAGGAAGTGGAAACCAGCGTTGTCCGTCTGGCCCAACTGGCCCGTGCGGCCGGCATCCACCTTATCTTGGCCACGCAACGGCCCAGCGTGGATGTGGTGACCGGCCTGATCAAGGCCAATTTTGCCTGCCGCATCGCCTTTCAGGTTACTTCCCGGCATGATTCGCGCACTATTCTGGATACAGTGGGAGCCGAATATCTGCTGGGCAGGGGGGATATGCTCTTCAAGCCCGGAGGCGGAAAGTCCCGGCGTCTGCACGGAGCCTTTGTCAGTGAAGAGGCCGTTCAGACCGTGGCGGAATATTGGCGTTCCCGCCAGCAGCCTGAGTATCTGGTGGACTTCGCCGACTGGAGTCCGCCGGAGGGGGAGGGCGAGGCCGGGAGCATGGCCGGAAGCGGCGGAGACATCTCCTCTGATCCCTTGTACGCGGAGGTAATCGCCTTTGTCCGTCAGCAGGGCAAAGCCTCCGTTTCTCTCGTTCAGCGCCGGTTCCGCATCGGCTTCAATAAGGCCGCCCGGTTCATGGAGCAGATGGAAAAGGACGGTATAGTCAGCCCTGCCGATGGCAGCAAACCGCGCCAGGTGCATTGACATCAGGCGAATAAGGATAAGGATGTATGCAGCGTTTTCTGATTTTTCTTCTGGCTATCTTTCTCTTCCCCCTTCCCAAGGTAGAGGGGAAAACCCCTCCAGATGCCGAGAAGCTGCAGGGAACATACAGCCGTCTGACATCATTGCGCGCGGACTTTTCCCAGATTCTACTGCATAAGGAAAGCGGGGCGCGGGAGGAGCGCAAGGGCCTGCTGCTGTTCCGCAAACCCCTGCTGGTGAGGTGGGAAACCAAGGATCCTTCCCCGGAGCTGCTCGTTGTCACTGCCTCTGAAATATGGAATGTTTTTCCTCTGGAGGAAATAGCCTTCAAGTATTCCTTGAATCTTGCCCGTGATGCCCGCAGCATCATCCGGGTCGTCACCGGTCAATCCAGGTTGGACCAGGATTTTAATGTGAAGGAGGAAGGGCAGGAAGAAGGTCTGAGCCTGCTGCGGCTTTTCCCCAAGGAGCCTACGCAGTCTCTGGTCGAGGCCCTTCTTTGGGTGGACACCGGGACAGGCCTGATCCGCCGACTGCGAGTATATGATTTTTACCTCAATGAGAATGAGATACGGTTTTCCAGCCAGGAAATCAATGTTTCCCTGCCGGACGGAGCCTTCGCCTATACGCCGGACAAGGGATTTGCCGTGGAAGACCGCACTGGCGCTGACAACGCCGGACAGACTCCCTTGCTGCGGTAAGCATTTCGCCTGCGGGGGGCGTAGTAGGACACGCGGAAGATAACCCGCCAGGCGGCTGCCGTGACTGGCGCCGGTCACCTTTTGGGTATGGACGGCGCGTTGGTCCGGGTATGGATAAATCAGGACGCGATCCCTAATTCCAATATGCTTCAGGAGGATGCCATGCAGGAATTTTGGGACCATGCCGTTGCCGGCGCCATGGGCGCCTTCAGCTTCGTCACCATAGCCCTTTTCGCCCTCGTTTCCGTTCTGCTGATAGTCTTTTTACGCAGAACAGGTCTTTTGCGCCGGACCTATCCCCCGCATGCCCTGCTTGTCTCTCTGTATTCCCTGTATATTCCCGCTGTTTTTCTTTTTTCCGGTTTCAATTGGAGCATGATAGACTCCTTTGAACACGCCTTCTCCTCCGCAGCCGATATGGCGCAAAGATCCGTTGTGGCTACTTCCGTGGAAAAAACCAGCCGAATTTTGGAAGAATTGAACCGGAAATTTCCGGATAACAGTCCTCTCCTGTTCAAGGATGTCAGTCTGGCCGTCAGCAGGGGACTCATGGAGCAATATGGGGAGAAGCCGGATTTGTCCGTTTTGCCGGAATATGTCCGCCCTGTTATGGCTCCACTGGTTCCGTCCCTGCAAATATTTTTCATCCAGGGGCTGGTTGCATGCGTGGAGGAACGCATCCTTAAGGAGGCTGCCGCCGCCGGCCTCTCCTTGAATATCCTCCGCCGGCTGTGGGATACGGATATTCAGCCCGCCATGCGGGGGGGACTGGCCGGGGAAGTTCTTAAAACCCAGATCTTGGCTTTTTTCCCGCCATATTACCAGAATGTCCGGGTTCTTCTTGTCCTTGCCCTTCTTCCGGTCGGCATTGAAATCAGCCTGACCTTTCTGGTTTTTGCCCTTCTGCGCCGTTACCGGGCCGGCAGGAAGGATGGGAAGTGATGCCCTTTCTCTGGGCGTGGACAGGCGGCGGGGAGGCAAGGACTCCGTATGTGGACAACGCGGCTATTTCCTCAGGCCTCAGAGGCCGGCAACGCCCCGGAGGCAGATCCTCCAGAAGAAGAGGGCCGAAGGCCGTGCGTCGGAGCCGCAAAATGGTCAACTCCAGATCCCGGCAAATGCGGCGGATTTGTCGGTTAATCCCCTGTTCCAGAGTCAGGCGGAGAATGTGGGGGGAGAGGATTTCCACCCGGACAGGGAGCAGCTGTTCTCCTTCCGCCAGGATCATGCCCTCCCGCATCCGGTCAATCTGGGCCGCTCCTGGCTTTTCCCGCAAAGTGACCTCATACACTCTGGGCAGGTGAAAATTCGGATGGGTCAGGCGGTGGGTGAGGGGCCCGTCGTTTGTCAACAAAGTCAAGCCTTCGGAGAAGTAATCCAGCCGGCCCACCGGATACAGACGCTCCTTCCGGTATGCGGCTGGCACCAGGTCCAGCACTGTGGCTCGCCCCTGCGGATCTCTGGCGGTGGCCACCACTTGGACTGGTTTGTGCAGGAGAAGATACACAGGCGCAATCCCCGTACGGGAAACAGGCCGTCCATCCACGGTAATCCTGTCCTTGGCCGACCGCACTCGAAGGCCGGGTTCCGTAACCGTAATGCCGTTCACCGCTACAGCGCCTGCGGTGATGAGCGCATCCGCTTTACGCCGGGAACAAATCCCGGCCCAAGCCAAAATCTTGTTCAGGCGAATGGATTCCTTGTCCGGGGAAGTGTGCTGGCGGTTCGGTGGAATTTCTGGCATCATTGTTTCAGCATAACCCTAACCAGCCGGCGTGTCATTAGAGCAAGTAACGTTTGCAACAGTTCGCTTACGGCGGTCAAAACCCGCCTGCTCTTGTTTTACGGCAAGGGTTTGCTTGCAAATCCTTGCCCTCGTTTCATCCGTAAACTGCTCCAGAGTATTTTAATTTTGAAACATACCTTTTGAACTTAACTTTGATACGCAGTTTCGCTCACGCCTGGAGTGGATAGCAGCGGGTATCCGCTTCCGACTTCAGAGCAATTTTCAAGTGAAATTGCTTTATTCGCTTGGCCCGGAAAAGGCATTGAGGTTCCATGCCCGTCAATGTTTACACTCTCCGAGGGTTTTCCCAACAGCACAGCCTTGTCCTGCTGCGGCGGTGCCTGACCTATTTCCGTCCCTATCTTTGGCGGATTATCCTGGCCACTCTGGTCATGATCCTGGCAGGCATGTGCGACGCCGGCGCGGCCTGGCTGGTCAAGCCCGCTCTGGACGACATCTTTATTCAAAAGAATGCCCACACCCTCTATCTGATTCCCCTGGCCTTTTTCTGCCTGACTCTGGTCAAGGCCACGGGGCGACTCCTGCAGAACTACATGATGCAGTATTGCGGCTTGCGTGTTCTGGAAAAACTTCGCGAGGAGCTGTACGGCAAAATTATCTTTCTGCCCATGCGTTTTTATGAGGATGCCCAGGTGGGCATGCTGATGTCGCGCATCATAAGCGATGTGGTGGCCATACGCGGCAGTATGCCGGCCCTGGTCATGATCGCCCGCCAGATCATCACCCTGATCAGCCTCCTGGCCGTTGTCTTTTATCAGGACGCCTGGCTCGCTTTCTGGGCGGTGGTCGTTCTGCCGCTGGCCTTTGGCCCTTTCTGGTACTTCAGCCGCAGGATACGCATGCTCAGCCGCAAAAATCAGGTCAAGCTCGGAGAAATATCCACCCTGCTTCAGGAGGTTCTGAGCGGTATCCGCGTGGTCAAAACCTGCGGTATGGAGGAAGCGGAAACCAGACGTTTTGACAAGGAAAATAAACGTTTGCTGCGTATTGCCCTGAAGCAGAGCATGGCCGGAGAATTTTCCTCATCGGCCATGGAACTCGTGGGCGCACTGGGCATCGGTCTTGTCATTCTGTTCGGCGGCTTGCAGGTTATTCACGGAGAGTCCACCCCCGGCACCTTTTTTTCCTTTGTCGCCGCTCTGATCATGATGTACGAGCCCATCAAGAAAATGACCGCTTCCAACAACGACATCCAAAAAGCCCTGGCCGGGGCGGAGCGGGTGTTTGAAATCCTGGATGATCCCGGCCTGTCTGTGGAGAAGAGCGGAACGCTGCCTTTTGCAGGTCCTTTCCGGGATCTGGCCTTTGAAAATGTGTCCTTTTCCTATGCCGACGGCACTGAGGCCCTGATCGACTGTTCCTTCAGCATCCGGGCCGGACAGCGGATCGCCATTGTCGGGCCCTCTGGAGCGGGAAAGACCACCTTTGTCAGCCTGATTCCCCGCTTTTATGATCCACTTCAGGGGCGTATCCTGCTCAACGGACTGCCATTAGCGGAGTACAGCCTGTCTTCCCTGCGCAAAGCCATTGCCCTGGTTTCCCAAGATCATTTCCTCTTCAATCTCTCTGTTCAGGACAATATTCTTTACGGAACGGGCGAAGCTCTGGAGGAAGATGCCCGCCGGGCGGCTAAGGCTGCCTTTGCGGACAGTTTCATCCTATCTCTGCCCGAAGGTTATGCTACCTTGGTGGGAGAACGGGGCGTCAAGCTCTCCGGCGGTCAGCGCCAACGTCTGACCATTGCCCGCGCCCTGGTCAAAAACGCTCCTTTGCTGATTCTGGATGAAGCCACCAGCGCCTTGGACTCTCAATCGGAGCAGGTGGTTCAGCAGGCCCTGGACAATCTGATGCGGGATCGGACCACTATTATTATTGCCCACAGGCTGTCAACAGTCATTAATGCCGACCATATTCTGGTAATGGACAAAGGCCGCATCGTGGGCCAGGGCAAGCATGCGGAACTCCTGCGGGAGAGTCCCTTGTACGCCCGGCTCTACGCCACGCAGTTCCAAACGCCTAAGGATGGTTCCCTATTTCCGACGGAAGAGCAGAGCGTTCCCGGGATCTTGGGAGAGGAGTGCCGCGTGGACGCCGACGGTAAAAAAAACATATGGTCACAGCCATGATCCGGTTGCCCGCGGCCGTTCTGGCCCCATGCATTACCGTCCTCTACCGGCTTTGGTGCTCCAGCCTGCGCATCACCGAGGAAGGCCGCCGGGAGGCAGACGCCCTGCTTGCGGCAGGCAAACCCCTGGTGGTGTGCATGTGGCATGACGAGTTGTTTCCTTTCATGCACATCCGCCGCGACATGAAAATAGTCACCATAGTCAGCCAGAGCAATGACGGGGAATACCTGGCCCGCCTTCTGGAGGCTCTGGGCATACGCGCCGCCAGAGGCTCCAGTTCCCGGGGGGGAGTCAAAGCCCTGTTGCAGGCCGCCAGGTTGATACGCACTCAGAGTTACAGCGGCTGCATCACCTTGGACGGCCCGCGGGGACCGCGGCATGTTGTCAAGAACGGAGCGGTTTTTCTGGCCAGGAGTACCGCGGCCCATCTTGTGCCGGTACGGGCTTTTTCCGAACGGGCCAAGGTTTTCTGTTCCTGGGATCGCTTTAGCCTACCTCTGCCCTTCAGCCGCGTTCGCGTTGTCTGGGGAACTCCCTATGCCTCCGATCAAGGGGAGATCAGCGAATCCTCCCTGGCTGTAGAAGGCCGAAAACTGCAAGAAAGGATGGATGCCCTTGGCTGATAAGAAAGGAGGGGAAAAGTTCTGCGGCTTTTTCCGATGCCTCGCCCTTTGCCTGGGGCGTTGCCGCCCCAGGACGCTACGTCTCTTGGCCCGTTTTCTGGCTTTTCTCTATTGGCATCTGTCGCCGCGGCGGAGGCGCATAGCCGCTGCCGCCGTTGAAAGGCACCTGGGGCAGTCCCGGCCAAAAGCCGCCCTCCTGGCGCGCCGGAGTTTTGAGGAAAACTTTCTGTCCTTTCTGGAAATTTTCCATGTGGAACATTTTTATGCTTCCCAATCCATCAGCCGTCTGATTACGCCGGAAACTCTCGCCCTCCTGCAGGCGGAAACGGCTCCCATTGTGGTGGTCACGGCCCATCTGGGATCATGGGAGCTGATGCCCGGTCTCGCAGCCGATCTGTTCCCGGATCGGCACGGCATGGTTGTGGTCCGCCACCAGAAAAATCAGATCCTGCACAGCTTGATGGCCGAACTGCGCGGGGCGCGGGGCATACAGGTCGTTGCCCACCGCAAGGCAAGCGCAGTGGTTCTGCCCAGGCTGCGCCAGAAGGGCGTGGTCGCCTTCCTGGCGGATCACAATACCAGCCGGCGGGAGGCTGTTTTTTTGCCCTTTCTGCGTGACACCGCCGCCGTGACCACAGGTCCGGCATTGCTGGCCTTGCGGGCCAAAGCCGCCGTTTTTCCAATTTTTCTGGTGCGCGACGGGGCGGGAAAGCATCTTCTGTATATCGCTGAACCGCTGCATACCGCGCAGCTGACGGGAACTATTTCCGAGCGCGTCCGAGCTGTAGCCAGTTTTTATACCGACGCCGTGTCTCAGATGGTGCAAAAGCATCCAGAGCAGTGGCTCTGGATGCACCGACGTTGGAAGACGCAACCACGTTAGAGCAGTTCAACTTTGAAAAAGTGGGACTGCTCTGCAAGGATTTGCCTGCGAATCCTTGCCGCGAGATGGTTGCAGGCGAGCTTTGCTCGCCGTTAAGCAACCATCTCAAAGCTAAATTTGTCTAATACAGAGCAATTTCAAAGTAGAATTGGTCTAGTACTATGTATCACTTAAAACTGTGTTTTAAGCGAGAGAATCGCACAGCAAAAAGCGTGGTTTTTGCTGTACTCCGCCACCTCAGGATCCGGCGGCATTTTCACCCGGAGGCGCTTGGCGGACCGTATATTCCCGCACCTGCTGCATGGGGATATAGATGCGCCCGCCGTCTTCTTCTTCAATGCACAAGGTATTATGCGGGGTAGGGGAGCAGCCCGCTCCCTGGAAGGAGATCGTTCCGCCGGCAGTGAAGCGCACGGTAATAATTTTGCGCGCCGGCGGCGCGGCCTTGAATCTGCGCACGGATTCCGCGTCGGCAATGGCCCGGGTCAGGTGCAGACTCCAGGCCATTTCCAGCAGTTTCCGGTTTTCCGGACTGTCGTGCCGAGGGCAGAGAGCCAGTTTCTGGCTGTCCGGGGCCGGTGGCAGGCCGGCGATCCTTCCCAGAGATGCGTCCTGGCCGCAGATGTGGCAGGGAATCATACCGCGGAACCTCTTTCTTTTATTTCCGAGAAAAATTGCGTCCCGCCATTTTATCCGCCAAAAACATACCTCAGTGCCGGAAAAATGGAATTTTACGCAGATGGCGCACGGCGTTTTCAAAAATCCTTATCCCCAGGAGGGCAGTTTCGCCTCGTGTCCAGCCGGGATGATTGGTGGGGTGGGAAAAAGCCTCCGGGTGGGGCATGAGCCCGAAGATGCGGCCCGAAGGGTCGCAAAGACCGGCGGCCCCCAAGGGGGAACCGTTGGGATTATGAGGGTATTCCTGGGTGCTAAGTCCCGTATCCGGATGTATGTACTGCAGAACAATAAGCTGGTGTTCCTCCAGCCCGCGCAGAGCGGCCTGATCCCGGGGCACCAGATTCCCTTCCCCATGGCGGACGGGGAGGTACAGGCGGGATAAATCCCGGGTAAAAACGCAAGGGGAACGCGGATTGACCATAAGGTGGCACCAGCGGTCCTCAAAGCGTGCCGAAGCGTTGTGAGCAAGGGAGACCTGGCGTTCCAAATAGGCTCCCTTGATGGCCGGCAACAAGCCCAGCTTGACCAGAAGCTGAAACCCGTTGCAGATACCCAAGATCAGGCAGCCTGAGGCAACGCGATCCAGAAGCTGTTCCACCAGAGGCGCCCCTGTACGGGGTCTGGAATACCGCCAACGGTGTGCCGCCGCCTGGGCCGCTCCGAGGTCGTCGCCATCCAGAAACCCTCCGGGAAAAATCAAAAAATTAAAATCGTTTAGAAAAATTTTGGATTCGACAATGGCGGAAAAATGGATAATCTCCACCGTATCGGATCCGGCCAGTCTGGCGGCATGAGCGCATTCCACCTCGCAGTTGGTTCCATAGCCGGTAATGACCAGAGTTCGAACCCCGGAATACTGTGAGGAGGAGGAAGGGACCGGGTTCATGGGCGTTGCTCCGGGGTATTAGTGGAAGGTCCGGCAGGACGCCGTAAAAGTCTGTGCATTTTTTACCCGGCTGCCATTTTCCCAGGATCAATTTCAAAATGAAATTGATCCTGGGAAATACAGATTTCCTGGGATTCCGCCTCAAATAATCAGCGCTGCCTCGGGGAAACAAACTAGGCAGACAGAGAGACTTGGTATAAACTGCGCCCGGCGTTCCCTGAGAGCCTTCAGAGCAGCTCAACTTGAAAAAATTTGGTCTGTTCTGCAGATTTGTCTGCAAATCCTTGCCGCTAGACGGCTGCAGGCGGGATTTGCTCTCCGTTAAGAAACCATCTCCAAAGCGCAACATCTTTCTTAAGGACATCTTGACAGGCGCTAAATGCCGCATGGAACCGGCTTTCCCCAAAAGGCCGAACGGCCTTTTTCAGCATCGGCTCAATAATATCCTGGCCCCGCTAGGGGGTCAACAGGCGTACCTCCTTTGTCCGTGCCGCGGGCGGGAGGGCGGATCGCGTAAAGAAAAAACGGCCGGGAGATATTCATGAAGGAAACAAAGTTCATATTCATTACCGGTGGAGTGCTTTCCTCTCTGGGCAAGGGACTGGCGGCCTCCTCCCTGGGCGCTCTGCTCAAGGCCAGAGGTCTTTCCGTGACCATCCAGAAACTGGATCCCTACATTAACGTGGATCCTGGCACAATGAACCCCACCCAGCATGGCGAGGTTTTCGTAACGGACGATGGAGCGGAGACCGACCTGGATCTTGGCCATTACGAGCGTTTTCTTGGCATTTCCCTTTCCCAGAGAAATAACTATACCTCCGGCAGCATCTATAACAGCGTGATTACCAAGGAGAGGCGCGGCGATTATCTGGGCGGCACCGTGCAGGTTATCCCCCATATCACTGATGAAATCAAACTAGCCATTTGCAGCCTGGCGGAACACCACCCTGATGTAGCCATTGTGGAGATCGGAGGAACTGTGGGCGATATTGAAAGTCAGCCATTTTTGGAAGCCATCCGGCAGTTGCGCGGCGATCTGGGCAAGGAACGCTGCTTGTATATCCATCTGACCCTTGTTCCTTATCTGCAGGCTACCGGTGAACACAAAACAAAGCCCACGCAGCACAGCGTCAAGGAGCTGCGCAGTATAGGTATTCAGCCCGACATGATCATTTGTCGCTGCGAAAAATCAGTTTCTCCTGATTTAAAACGTAAAATAGCTCTTTTTTGCGATGTTGACGTTGACGCTGTTTTCTCTTCTGTGGATGTTGACCAGGTATATAAAGTTCCACTGGCTTTCTATGAAGAAGGCCTGGATCAAAAAGTAGCCATAATGCTTCGCCTGCCGGCTAAAAATCCTAATCTCTCTCCTTGGAGAGATCTGGTTTATGCTTTGGATAACCCTCAGGGAGAGACGACCATCGGCATTGTGGGCAAATATGTGGAGTTGAAAGAGGCATATAAAAGCCTGCACGAGGCTCTGGTCCACGGCGGAGTGGCCAACGCGGTCAAGATCAACCTCAAATATGTGAATTCGGAAGACATTACAGAGGAAACCGTGGATGGTTTTCTGGCCGATCTGGACGGCATCCTGGTGCCCGGAGGTTTCGGAGGCAGGGGTATTGAGGGTAAAATCCGCACTGCCGGCTATGCTCGGGAAAACCAGATTCCCTTTTTCGGCATCTGCCTTGGCATGCAGTGCGCTGTTATTGAATTCGCCCGCGCGGTGGTCGGCTTGACAGCGGCCAATTCCGAGGAGTTTGACAGCGCGAGTCCGGACAAGGTAATTTATCTGATGACAGAATGGTTTGACCACAGGAGAAACGCCACGGTCTCGCGCAATTATGATTGCGACAAAGGCGGAACCATGCGCCTGGGGGCTTATCCCTGTTTGCTGGCGGACGGCTCACTCTGTTACAGAGCCTACAGGCAAAAACAAATCAGTGAGCGGCACCGCCATCGTTTTGAATTCAATAACGCCTATCGGGATGTTCTGGAAAAGGCCGGGATGCGCTTCAGCGGCGTTTCCCCCGATCAGTCTCTGGTGGAGGTGGTGGAATTGCCGGACCATCCCTGGTTTCTGGGCTGTCAGTTTCATCCGGAATTTAAGTCCACGCCCATGGCCCCCCATCCTCTGTTCCAAGATTTCATCAAGGCGGCCAGAGCGACGCGTGACGGCAGGGTAAAACAGCAGGCGAGCTATGGCTCCCCGGTCCTCCGCTGATGCCCTGTACGCGGTTTTGCGTTCCCGGCATTTTTTTATTGCCGGGCCTTGCGTGCTGGAAAGTTGTGATCTGGCTCTGCATGTGGCCGCCATCGTCAAAGAAGCCGCCGAGCAGGTAAATTTGCCGGTGATTTTCAAATCCTCTTATGAAAAAGCCAACAGGACTTCTGGCAGCGGTTTTCGCGGGCCGGGCCGGGATACAGGCCTTGTCTGGCTGGACCGTGTCCGGGAGGAAACGGATCTTCCGGTGACTACGGACGTCCACGACCCTGCGGATGCTTCCATTGTGGCGGAGGTTGTGGACATTCTGCAAATCCCGGCCTTTTTGAGCCGGCAGACGGCCCTTTTGACGGCAGCCGGGGAAACCGGGGCCATTGTCAATGTGAAGAAGGGACAGTTTTTGGCGCCTTGGGACATGGCCCACGTTGCCGCCAAGATCGCTAGTACGGGCAACAGCAGAATTCTGCTGACGGAGCGGGGATCTTCCTTTGGCTACAACAACCTTGTTGTGGATATGCGCTCTTTTCCCCTGATGAAGGATCTGGGTTATCCCCTCATAATGGACGCCACCCATTCCGTGCAGATGCCGGGAGGGCAGGGGGCCTGTTCGGGCGGAGACAGACGCCTGGCTCCTCCTCTGGCCTTGGCGGCGGCCGGGGCCGGAGCCGCCGGGGTGTTTCTGGAGTGCCATCCCCATCCTGACAAAGCCCTGTGTGATGGTCCCAATAGCCTGAATTTGGCGGATGTGCCTGCTCTTTTCCGCAAACTCGCGGGCATCTGGAGACTGGTGGATGAGCAATGACATCTGCTCTCTCTTCTTTCCCGTACAGGCCGCCGCGGAGATCCGTCTTCTGGTGCTGGATGTGGACGGGGTTCTAACGGACGGCGGTCTTTATTATGATTTGCAGAACCAGGTGATGAAACGTTTTGATGTCCAGGACGGCCTGGGGATCAAAATCGCTCAGCAGACGGGCATTGCCGTGGCTGTCATCACCGGGCTGATCTCCCCGGCGGTGGAAGCGAGGGTACGGGATCTTGGCATTGCCGACTACTATGCCGGCTATCAGGACAAGCGGAAATGCCTGGAAGAAATACGCCAGCGCCATAGCCTGGAATGGAAAAACATAGCCTATCTGGGAGACGATTGGGTGGATCTTTCGGTCATGGGCATGGTGGGCCTGCCTCTGGCCGTGGCCAACGCCCAGCCAGAGGTGAAACGCGTAGCCGGCTACGTCACCTTGGCCCGTGGCGGCCAGGGGGCTGTGCGGGAAGTGATCCGCCATCTGCTTATGGCCCAGGGCAAATATGACGCCGTTCTGTCGGCCTGGAGCCAGCCGTGCTGAGAGCGGGAATCCTATTTGTCTGCTTGGCCCTGTTTTGTGGCTGTTCAGATCCCCCTGCGGGCGGGTGGAAAAATTCCTCCGCCGCGGAACAAGAAGAGACGCCGGAGGGCTCGGAAAAAAATGATGCCCTGGTTTTGAAGGCGATGGAACTCATCCAGGGGAAAGGCGGTTTTGAACAATGGCGTCTCAAGGCGGACTGGGCGGGC
>JAISMK010000147.1 GCA_031276785.1 Desulfovibrio sp.
CGGCTTGCGGCAGTATAGCCGG
Source organism: Desulfovibrio sp. (assembly GCA_031276785.1). Taxonomy (GTDB): domain Bacteria; phylum Desulfobacterota; class Desulfovibrionia; order Desulfovibrionales; family Desulfovibrionaceae; genus Frigididesulfovibrio. Next base: position 23 of record JAISMK010000147.1, read on the forward strand.
AATGGTTCAGATTTATCTGAGGGAACAGCAGGAGAATTGCGCCCGAAATTTGCAATAACCGATGAAAAGGCCATAGTTTTGCCGGAATGAGGTACAAGAGCGTATGGATATTCCTCTCTCCGTCATCCCGGAGCCCCGCGCGGGCGTCACTTCCAGAGAAATCTGGAGGCTCACCTGGCCCCAAGCCCTAATGACCCTGACCCAATTCCTGGTGGGTTTCACCGATGTGTTGGCGGCCGGGGCCATCAGCCCCCAGGTCCAGGCCGTCTTCGGCATTCTGATGCAATATTATTTCTTTTTTCTTCTGTTCTGCATCGCCCTGGTCAACGGCGGCATAGCCGCCATCAGCCAATCTCTGGGGGCGGCCCTCCCCGGGCGGGCCAGTCGCTACATCGGCCTGCTGCTCAAGCTGGCCGGGGCAGCCTGTCTGGCGACTCTTGTCCTGGGGCATCTTTTCCGCCTGAAACTGCTGCTCCTGCTCCAGCCCCCCCAGGAAATCCTGCCCCTGGCTCTTGATCTCTGGGGCCTGATCCTGGCTCTCCTGCCAGCGGGCTACCTCAGCATCGCCCTGGCCGGCGTGCTCCGGGCGGGAAAGGACGTCCGCACCCCCTTGTTTTCCGGCATCTTGGTCTGCATCTTAAATCTGCTCGGCGATCTGGGCCTGGGACTCGGCTATTTGGGCCTGCCCCGCCTGGGCGGCCAAGGTCTCCTGTTGGCCTCGATCCTCGCCGTGGCCTGCGGCGGCCTGTTCAATCTGGCCATACTCCTGCGCCGGGGGACTCTTTCCCGCCGCAGTTTAGCCCCATCCCGCTGGGATATTCGCGCCCTGCCCTACATGCTGAAGGTAGCCCTGCCCTCCGCCGGATCCCAGATCCTCTGGCAGGCCGGCTATCTGGTTCTTTTCCGCATTGTCGCCACTCTGCCCGCGGGACAGGTGGCCTCCGTAGCCGGGCTGACCGCCGGCTTCCGCGCGGAGGCCGTTCTTTTTCTTCCGTCCATGGCCCTCGGCGCGACCGGGGCCATCCTGGTGGGGCACTGTCTCGGAGCGGGGAATCCCGCCGAGGCGCGCCGCGTGGGCCTGCGCCTGGCCCTGGGCGGCATTTTCTCCATGGGCCTTGCCGCCCTCCTCCTCCTGCCCTGGGTTCCGGACATCTGCATCCTCCTCTCTCCGGACCCGGAAGTTCAGGCCGTGGCCGCGGCCTACCTCAAATTTAACATAGCCGCCGCCCCCTTCACCGCCACCAGCACCATAATGAGCGGCATTTTCTCCGGCGCCGGAGCCACCCTCTACTCCCTCGCGGCCTTTGCTCCGGGAATTTGGCTGGTACGTCTTCCCCTGGCATGGTATTTAGGCCATTATATCTGGCGGGACGCCTCGGGGGTTTTTCTGGCCATGCTGATCTCCCAGGCGATACAGGCAACCATTGCATTTTTCCTGTTCCTGCGCCGGGACTGGGCCGGCTTTGCCAGCACCGCCGGACGATGGAGAAAAAGGATCTCATGACCAACGACTACGCCCCCTTCTCCCTTAAAGACATCCCCGCCTATCTCGACCTGCTCCGGCGCAACACGGCCAAGGCTTCGGACTACAGCTTCGCCAATCTCTGGGGATGGGGGCCCCATTACCAACTGGAACGGCGCTTTGACGGCGCCCTGTGCTGGATCCGCCAGAATGCTCCCCATTCCTGTTACTGGGCTCCCGTCGGTCCTTGGGATCAGGTCCGCGACTGGAGGGCCTGTCCGGAAATTGCCACCGGCGCTCTGTTCATCCGCGTCCCGGAAGAACTCGTCGCCCTCTGGAAGGCGCGTCTGCCCGGCTCCTTTGTTTGGGAGGAGGCCAGAGGGCAGTGGGATTATCTCTACCTCGCTTCCGATCTGGCCACCCTTCCGGGCAACCGCTTCCACAAAAAGAAAAACCTCCTCCGGCAGTTCCAAAAATCCTATGCCTATGAATACCAGTCCATCACCCCCTCCAGCGTGGACATCGTAATGAACATGCAGGAAGCCTGGTGCCTCTGGCGCGACTGTGAATCCTCCGAGGCTCTTCTGGCCGAAAACGACGCCGTGGCCCGAGTCCTCGCCCACTGGCAGGCCATCCCCGGCCTGTGCGGAGGCATAATCCGCAGCGGCGGAGAACCCATTGCCTACACTCTGGGCGAACCTCTGGACCAGGAAACCCTGATCATCCATTTTGAAAAGGCCGCCAACTCCTTCAAAGGCGCCTATCAGGCCATTAACTGGCATTTCGCGGGCAGCGCGGGCCTGGGCTATACTTACATCAACCGCGAGCAGGATCTGGACGATCCCGGCCTCCGGCAGGCAAAACTCAGCTACAATCCGGCCGGCTTCACCAAAAAATACACGATCCGGATGATTTGACGCCCCGCCTTTGACCTCCAGCCACAGGGCGGGGCCATATAGACTCTAATAACAGGTGGCTTCATGTTCATGAACCGCGGCGCCCCATCCCGATCTTATCCTTATATTCTGCTGCCCTGCCTGATTCTGTTCTGGCTGCTGGCGGCCTGCTCCTCTCCCGGCCATGCCCCCGGCCCCAAAGACGCCGCTCCGCCCAAGGGGGCTGTTTTTCCGCAGTCCGAGACGCCGCTCCGGAGCGGCGGGCGGAAGGTGGAAACCCTCTCTCCTGGAGAAAAGGAGAAAGCCGGACCCGCCGCTTCCGCCAGCCGGAGCCGCCCGCCTGCCGGGCAGGTGGACCTTTCCTGGCGGCCCCTTCTGAATCGCCTGCGGGCCGACAACATGAGCGACCCGATATATGCGAATTATTTCAACAATCTCGCGGCCTTTTCGGCCGATCCCATGGGCAGGAAAATCAAGGAATTATTCGTCAGCGCCTTCCAGCGGGAACCCCGCCCGGCCTCAGAGGAGCCTGCCCTGCCCGCCAAGGCGCGCATCTACCCCAAGGTTGTCACTGCGGCCGCCATGGAAAAGTGCAGGAGTTATCTGACGGAGTACGAGGCATACTTCGCGGCGGCTGAAAAGAAATATGCCGTGCCCAGAGAGATCCTCGTCGCCCTGCTCTATGTGGAAACCCGCCTGGGGGACTATCTGGGACCGGCCAACGCCTTCTGGAGCCTGGCCTGCCTGGCCGCCTCCACAACGCCGGAACAGGTGGCGCCCGGAATAAGCTCCCTGCCTCTTACCCCAGCGCACCAAGGCTGGCTGCGGGCCAAGCTTACGGAAAAGTCCGCCTGGGCATACAGGGAATTGAAGGCTCTGCTCGTTTACTGCAGGTATAACAATCTGGACCCCAGCCTGCTGCCCGGTTCCGTGTACGGAGCCATCGGCCTTTGCCAGTTCATGCCTTCCAACATCATCCCTCACGGCCAGGACGGAGACGGAGATGGCCGGGTGGACCTGTTCTCAGCCCCGGACGCCGTGTTCAGCGTGGCCCGTTTCCTGGCCGACCACGGCTGGGAACAGGGCCTTTCCGCGGACCAGCAGCGCGCCGTGCTGCGGCGCTACAACAACTTGATGAGATACGCCAACACCATCCTGACCCTGGCGGAATCCGCGCGGACCGGAGTGCTGCAGACCGCCCCTCCAGATATCTCCCCTTAGGGCAATTTCAAAGTTAAACTGTTCTAGATCTCTTGAACTGAGGGAGGCTTGTTATGATCTGCCGCGTCATTCAGCATGTTTGTTTTGAAGACCTCGGTTCCTGGAAGGATATACTGGTCCGCCGCGGCTACGATATTGTCCGGCATCAGGCGGGGATCGATCTTCCGGGGGAAGAGGAATGGCGCGAGGCGGATTTGGGTATTGTGCTCGGCGGTCCTGTAGGCGTCTATGATACGGAGCTGTTCCCCTGGCTGGAGGAGGAGCGACGCTTGCTGGCCGGGCGCATAGCCGCCCGCGGTCCTTTGCTGGGCGTCTGCCTGGGGGCGCAGTTGGCGGCGAGCGCTCTGGGCGCGGCGGTCTACCCCTCCGGCGGTAAAGAAATCGGCTGGGGAACAATCCGCCTGACAGCGGAGGGAGAGCGGTCCTGCCTGCGGCATTTGCGCGATGTCCCGGTGCTGCACTGGCATGGAGACACCTTTGACCTCCCTCCGGGCGCGGAACTGCTGGCCTCCACAGACAAGACCCAACGCCAGGCTTTTCTTCTGGGGAGCCGGCTGCTGGCCGTCCAGTTCCACCCCGAGGCAGAGACGGAAGAGCTGGAGCGCTGGCTTATTGGCCATGCCTGCGAGCTGGCGGCGGCTGGGGCGGATCCTCGGCGTATCCGGGCCGACGGGCGGAGGTTCGGCGGCCTTCTGCGCCCCCGGGCGGCTAAGGTTCTGGAGGAATGGCTTGACGGACTCGGCGTCGCTGTCCAGTGAGACAGCGTCAAAAAGATCTATTACAAAGCGGCACGATACTTGGAGGATATGGTTGCAGGCGGGCTTTGCCCGCCGTTAAGCAACCATCTCAAAGCGAAATTGGTCTAAGGACGGCGGATTCCGGCTTCCCTATTGTCTGGACAGGTACGGCAGTTCCTGATATGCAAAAAATATCTTTCGCCAGCAAAATTCAGGCGGACAGCCTGCTCCCGCACCATCATCCGCGTCTTTGGCGCGGCACAGGCCGGTTGCGACATGGACAAAGCAAAATGGTTGGAGCGTCTGCTGTGGATACTGGCCGCCATAGGCGGACTGCTGCTAGCGGACGCGCTGAAAGCCTGGATGGCCTGATCCCTTTGCCCGGGCGGTCCAGCCTGGCAATGCTCCGGCGGCACGGAGCATTTTAAGAATATAACGCCGCAGGCGTCCGCGCCCGAGCGGTGGCCGGAGCGTGGTTTATTGGCGGCATCAAGCGCCGGGCTTGCTCCAATTCCACGTTGCGAATGCGTGGATTTTTAACCTGACAAAAACAACCAACACAGTAATAGAACCGCCATGGGTGTTTCTCTGAAGTGCCAGTACGGCCTGAGGGCCTTGTTCGAGCTTTCCCGCCGCTGGGGCGAGGGCTTGGTGCGTATTCCGGAAATCGCGGAGGCCCAGGCCATTCCTCTCCGCTTTCTGGAAAACATTCTGAACCAGCTCCGCCAGGGCGGCTTTGTGGAAAGCCGGAGGGGCAAAGGCGGAGGCTTTGTCCTCTCCCGTCCCCCTTCCACCATTTCCCTGGCCCAGATCGTGACCTTCATCGACGGGGAGATCTTCAACCTGGACTGTGAAGGGGATCCGCCCCTGCACCACTGCCGCCTGAGGGGTTCCTGCGTTTTCCTGCCGGTATGGCGGGAAGCCCGGGCGGCCTTGCAAGCGGTGTATGAGGGCAAAACCCTTCAAGATCTGCTGGAAGCGGATCTGCGCGGCCCCCAGCCGGACTATTGCATCTGACGGCTGTCAGGATAAAAATGGAAGTAAAAGGAACACTGATTAGAACATTTTACGCTTGAAATTCTTGCTTAACGGCGGGCAAAGCCCGCCTGCAAGCATTTCGCGGCAAGGATTTGCAAGCAAAATAGTCTTGGCGTCATACCCTGCGCCGCAGGGCCTGGTAGTCGATCTTGCCCGCGCCCAGAAGGGGGATTTCTTCCACGGCAATGACCCGATGCACGGAATGCAGCGGGGAAAGGCCGGATTCACGCAGGGCGGCGTTGAGTTCCTGCGCGCTGAAAGGCGGCACGCTGAAGGCAATAATCTCCGGATGCCCGGACTCTTCGCTGCCGGGGCTGACCTCCACGGCCAGACAGGGCCGGCCTTCGCCGTCCGGAGAAATCCGTCCCGCCAGGGCCGCCTGAAGAACCGCCTCCATCTGCGGCAGGGAAATCATTTCCCCCCCGACCTTGGCGAAGCGCTTCAGCCTGCCTTTGAAGGTCAGCCGGCCCAGCTCGTCGCAAACGGCCAGATCTCCGGTATGGTACCACCGCTCTCCTTCAAAGAGGACAAAGGGATCGGGCGCCGCGCCCAGGTAACCGGAAAAGACACTGGGACCGCGCACCAGAAGGACGCCTTCCTCTCCCGCCCCAAGTCGGACCAGGCAAAGAGCGCCATCCCTTGCCCGCTCTTCCCGGACAATGGCGATATGCAGGGAAGGCAGTGGCAGCCCGACGCTGCCGGGCACGGCGTTTCCCGGCGGATTAACCGCGACGACCGGCGAGCATTCGGTAATGCCGTAGCCTTCGCACAGGGAGGCTCCGGGGTAGCGTCCGGCAAAGGAGCTATAGACGTGTTCCGGGCACTTCTCCGCCCCTACGAAGGCCAGACGCAGGCTGGCCGGCGTCTCACCTTCTCCGGCGCGGGCCAGCATGCCGGCCAGGAAAGAAGGGGTGGCGCCCAAAAGAGTCAGGCGGAAATCCCTGATCAGGCGGTTAAGGGAGGCGCTTTCCGTGGGATTGGGGTGGCAGGCCGCCGCCAGTCCCGCGGCCAGGGGCAGGACCACGCCCACCATCAGGCCGAAGGAATGAAAAGGCGGCAGCATGGACAGGACGCGGTCGCGGACGCTGATACTGAGCATGGCTACAATGTCTGCGGCATTGGCCATGATATTGGCCTGGGTCAGGGGAACACCCTTGGGTGCCGCTTCCGAGCCGGAAGTAAACAGGATGGCCGCTGTTGCCGGAACGCCGGCGGCGGACACAGCGGGCAGGCCCAGGCAGAAAAGGCGGACGCGCAGGTAGGCGAGCGCCTTTGCGCCCCTGGTCAGGGATTGGGCCAGATGTTCCAGCTTCAGCCATTCCACGGGCAAATCCCCCAGCCCGGCGCCCTGGCGCTCCATTTGGCCCAGAAGGTCCGCGGCGGTGACCGCCCGGCGCACCCCGGCTGTTTCCAGGCAATGGAGCAGGTTCCGCCGGCCGGTGGTCCAGTTGAGCAGAACAGGTTCTTTGCCGGCCAGGAGGATGGCCAGCCAGACAATGGCGGCCGCGGGCGAAGCCGGCAGCATCATTCCCAGGCGCTGCTCCGCAAAGGAGGACAGGCGGCCGGCCAGGGCCAGGGCGGCTGTGAGTACCTCGCTGCGGCTGCGGCTCCCGGACCTGTCCGCCAGCAGCGGCAGGTCCGGATGCGCGCGGACATGGCGCAGAAAGCACTCCGGCAGGGAAGACGCCCCCTGGGGCAGGAAAAGCGCCGCAGCGCCGGCGGCGTCCGTATCCGGGGCGAACCAGGAGGGCGGAATTTTTCCTGCCGCGGCAGGGCCTCCCAGCTTTCCCTCCGCGGCCAAAAGACAATCGCCCACAGTATTCAGCCTTTCCAGACTGGGGAGGGGATGGCCGAATTCCGCTTCCAGGGCTGAGGCCAGATCCGCCACGGCCAGGCTGTCCAGGCCCAGATCGGCGCCCAGAGCCTGCTCCGGACGCAAAGGCTGATCCGGGGAGAGTCCGGCGGCCTCGCGCAGAAGGCCCAGAACGGCTTCACGCGCCCGGGGGGAAACGGCGGGTGGAACGGAAGCTGCGGGGGAGGCGGGGCTGAAGGGCCAGAAAGGTTCTGACCCCTGCCAGAAATAACGGGGAACTCCGATGGCCGGTTCCTGAACCTCCTGGTAAAAGGTTTCCAGGTAGCGGTTCAGACGCATTTTGTCCCCGTCCCGGGGCAGATCGGCGGGTTCGGTCCATTCCAAGGTTACTTGCCGGCGCGGGGAGAACAGGATGCCGTTCAACGCAAGAGTCAGCGCGCCTGCCAGCAGCCGGGGCATAAAACGGGGGGCCGTCCCGTCCGCGTAGCTGAAAGAGCTGCCCCACAGGCCGCGGGAACGCAGCAGAACCACCCGGATGTCGGGCAGGGACTCCAGGATTACGGCCACCGCGGCATTGCCGCCCAGTTCTTCGCGCTCGGAACGATACACCCGCCCGGAGGGGTAGAGCAGAACATTGTCCCCGCAGCGCAGGCTTTCTATAACCGAGGCCAGAGCTTCCCTGGCCTGTCCGGCGCTTTCTCTGCCGGCGCGGCGCACATCCGGCAGGAGTATGGCCCGGACCAGCCGGCCGGCGAGGCGTTGGGCCAGGCCCGCCATCTGCCCCTGATCCGCCAGCGGGCGCGGCCGGAGCCCGGCCAGGCGGGAATACACGATAAGAGGGTCTATCAGAGCCGGATGGTTGGGCAAAAAAAGAATGCCCTTTTCCCCTTTGCCTTGGCCGGCAATGGCATCCAGCCCTTTTTCCCGCACCTGGTAACGCAGGGAGAGCATCAGCCGGAGAACGCAGCCCACAGGGCCGGCGGAGGCATCCTTCAAGGAGGCGCCCGCCAGGCGCCGGATGCGGCGGCCAGCCACCAGAAAGGCAAACAGCATGGTCGCCAGGCCATAGACGACAAAGGTCCAGGCCGGAGGCAAAAGGCCCACCAGCCCGAAGGCGCAGCCCCAGACGGCGATGGAGACAAAGCTCGCGAAATTGGAGACTCCGAGTACTTTGCCCTTTTCCGCAGGATGTGGCCGCACCTGGATGAAGCTGACCAGAGGGATCAGGTACACGCCGCCGCAGACCCCGCTCAAGAAAAGCGCGGCGCCCAGCCAGCAGATCTGAGGAGAGCAGAGGCCTTCCCCCTTGGGCAGCAGAGGGGCCAGGGCCGCCAGGAGCAAAAAGAAACCCATGCCGGCGGCGGCCGGGAAGAGCGACCGCTTCCAGCCGTCCGCCGGCAAACGCCCTGCCGGAAGGGATCCGGCAGCCACCCCGATCATCAGCATGGCGGAAAGAAGACTGGCAGAAGTCTGGCTGCCGCCCTGGGCCGCCGCCAGGTTGGCCACGCTGATCACGGCCATGGCGGCCACACCGTAAAAGTAGGCCTCCGCCAGAAGAACCAGAAAAAGCTGCTCATCCCTGCGGCACTCCCAGAAGTGCCGCAGGGAATCCACCGGCCCGGACCAGGGGAAGGGACGCCTTCCCCCTCCCAGTGCCGGAGGCCGCCGCCGCAGGGTCAGAGCCGCCCCCACTCCGGCCAGGGCCATCAGAAAGAGGAAAACCGCCGTCACCCGGCGGCCGTATGCCGGGCCGTCGGCCTCTCCCCAGGGGGGCAGAAGGCCTCCGGGCCTCAGATCCAGAAAAATGCCGGCGGCGGCGACGCCCAGCAGGACGGCCAGAGTGGAGGCCAGCTTGATCAGGGAGTTGACCCGGGGGACCTTGCTCTCGGGGAACACTTCCGGAATGGAGCCGTTAAGGGCCGGGCTGAAGGCAGTGGCCTGCAGGCCCATGCAGAAAAGCACCCCCAGAATGCCCCACCACATGCCCTGAGCCAGAAAAAAGCCGCCCAGGATCATAGCCGCCAGCTCCGTAAGCTTGGCGGCAACGACGATCCGCTTTTTGGCCAGCCGGTCAGCCAGCCAGCCGGCCCAGGCGGAAAAGAGAATGAAGGGCAGGGAATAGAACACCGTGGCCGCGCTCTGCACCCAGGTCAACTGCATGTCGGCCGCCAGAAGCACAGCCGCCTGCTTGTAGAAATTGTCCGTGAACGTGCCCAGCGCGTAACAGCCGCCCATGCCCGCCACCAGGGCGAGGGGAGCGCCGGCTTCCTTTTGCTCCGCTCCGGAAACGGCTTGCCTGCCTGCCATAGCCTCTTCCTTATTCCCGGCCCGTAAACGCGGGCACTATACGCGTTCCGCCGCAAAAGACAATTCGCCCTTGTGCAGAAAAATACCTTTCTCTCTCTTTTTTTTGATTTTTACACTGGACGGGAATCAAAAGGGACTTATTATCAGATAAAATTGATTTTCCCCGCGCCGGGCTGTCTTTTGGGGATACCCGGCCCGAATCGCCGGCGGGGCGCCGTTCGGCGAAGCGGGAAGCGAACCCGGCCGCGTATTTTTTGAGGAGGAAAAAAACATATGGGAAAGATTATAGGCATTGACCTGGGAACTACAAATTCCTGCGTTTTCGTCATGGAGGGCAAGGAGCCGAAGTGCGTGACCAACCCCGAGGGCGGCCGCACCACTCCCTCAATAGTCGGATTCACCGACAAGGACCGCCTGGTGGGCGACATCGCCAAGCGCCAGGCCGTCACCAATCCCACGCGCACGGTTTTCGCCATCAAGCGGCTCATGGGCAGAAAGGCGGACTCCCAGGAGATCAGGCAATGGAAGGAACACAGCCCGTATAAAATCGTTGCCGATAAAAACGGCGATGCGGCAGTGGAAATTGAGGGCCGTGTTTACACCGCTCCGGAAATTTCCGCCATCATCCTCGGCAAACTTAAAGCCGACGCGGAAACCTACCTCGGCGAAAGCGTCAGCGAGGCCGTCATCACCGTGCCGGCCTATTTCAACGACTCCCAGCGCCAGGCCACCAAGGACGCGGGCCGCATCGCCGGCCTGGAGGTCAAACGCATCATCAACGAACCCACCGCCGCCTCCCTGGCGTACGGCTCGGAGCGCAAAGCCAATGAAAAAATCGCCGTTTTTGACCTGGGCGGCGGAACCTTTGATATTTCCGTTCTGGAAGTGGGCGACAGCGTTGTGGAAGTGCGCGCCACCAACGGCGACACCTTCCTCGGCGGCGAAGACTTCGACCAGCGCGTCATCAACTGGCTGGTGGGCGAATTCAAACGGGAAAGCGGCGTGGATCTCTCCCAGGATCGTCTGGCCCTGCAACGCCTGAAAGAGGCGGCGGAAAAGGCCAAAAAGGATCTGTCCACCTCTGTGGAAACTGAGGTCAACCTGCCCTTCATCACCGCGGATCAGAACGGTCCCAAGCACCTGCTCATGAAGCTCTCCCGGGCGAAGCTGGAATCCCTGGTGGAAGATCTGGTGCGGCGCACCATTGAACCCTGCAAAAAGGCGCTGGCCGATGCTGGCCTCGGCGCCGGCGATATCAATGAAATCGTCCTGGTGGGGGGCATGACCCGCATGCCTCTGGTCCAGAAAACCGTGGCCGATTTCTTCGGCAAGGAACCCAACCGCTCCGTAAACCCGGATGAGGTTGTGGCCATGGGCGCCGCCATTCAGGGCGGAATTTTGGCCGGCGATGTCAAGGATGTCCTGCTCCTTGACGTCACCCCTCTGTCGCTGGGCATTGAGACTCTTGGCGGCGTGATGACCCGGCTGATTGAACGCAACACCACCATTCCCACCCGCAGGAGCCAGGTTTTCACCACTGCGGCCGACAACCAGCCCTCCGTGTCCATCCATGTCCTGCAGGGCGAGCGGAACATGTCCGGCGACAACATGACCTTGGGGCGCTTTGAACTCACCGGCATCCCTCCGGCCCCGCGCGGCCTGCCCCAGATTGAGGTCGCCTTTGACATTGACGCCAACGGCATTGTCAATGTCTCCGCCAAGGATCTGGGCACCGGCAAGGAGCAGGCCATTCGCATCACCGCATCTTCCGGCCTGTCGGAAACCGAAATCCAGCGCCTGATCAAAGAGGCGGAAAGCCACGCCGACGAAGACAAGAAAAAGCTGGAACTCATTGAGATCCGCAACCAGGCGGACACCCTTATCTATGCCACGGAAAAATCTCTTTCCGACCTTGGCGACAAGGTGGAAGCCTCCCTCAAGGCCGACATCGAGGCCAAGAAGGCGGCTCTGAAAACAGCTATGGAGGGGGATTCGCCGGAAGGCATGAAGGCCGCCATGGACGAGCTGTCCAAGTCCTCCCATAAGCTGGCGGAACAGCTCTATGCCCAGAAATCACAGGGCGCCGGTCCGGCGGCCGGTTCTCAGGGCGCGCCGGGCGGCGCCGGCAAGGGCGAAGATGACGTGGTGGACGCCGATTTCACGGAAGTGAAATAGCCGGCCTTTAAAAAACGCCCTCTGGAGCAATTTCGCTTTGAAATTGCTCCAGCAGTTTCGCTTTGAGCTGGCTGCTCAACGCGCTCCTTTGGGAAAAAGGAGGACCCCTATGGTTCTCAGCAGGATCTTGGTTTCCAGCAGAGCGGAAAGATTTTTCACATAGTAGAGGTCATACTCCAGCTTGGCCCGGGAATCCTCCAGCGAGGCTCCGTAGGGATAGCAGACCTGAGCCCAGCCGGTGATCCCGGGTTTCACGCTGTGCCGCGCGTCATAATAGGGCAGAGCCTCCGCCAGCTCCCGGGTGAATTCCCTGCGTTCGGGCCTGGGGCCGATAACGCTCATATCCCCTTTTAGAACATTGAATAATTGAGGAAGCTCGTCCAGGCGGGTTTTGCGCAGAAAGCGTCCCACGGCTGTGACGCGGGGGTCGTTGCGGGCCGCCCAGACGGCTTGGCCGCGTTCGGCGTCCTGGCGCATGGAGCGAATTTTATACAGGGTGAATTCGCGGTTGTTGAGCCCCACGCGCTTCTGGGAATAGAGGACCGGGCCGGGACTCTCCAGGCGCACCAGCAAGGCGGCGAGGAGGATGACAGGGGCGGCCAGGACTAGCATGGAGAGGGAAAAGCAGATATCGAAGGTCCGCTTGAGACGGCGCAGGGAGTCTGTGGCGTGGAGATTGAAGCCGTCTTCCAGAAGAAGCCAGGAATCCTCAATGAGGTCGAGGGGCAGGCGGGCCGTCAGACGCTCGTAAAGGCCGCGCATGTCCTCCACCTTCAGGCCGCGCAGCTTGGCGGCGAAAAGACGGGCGGCGAGATCCTTGTCCAGGCCGCGGGGATCCAGAACAATTACCTTGGCTCCCTGGTGCTTTTCCAGAACGCTGAAAATATCGCCAAGGCCGCCCAGGCAGGGCGGATCGGATCTCGGGCCCGCCTCGCCCACATAGCCGATGATCCGGGATTGGGGGCTGTATTCCTCCAGAACCCCCCGGGCGCGGTCCACCATGTCGGAGCCGAAAAAGACGATCCGCTCCTGGGAGGGGGCGGCCCGGATATGCAAGTGGTAATATCCGGCCCGCCAGAGCAGGGAAAGGGCCAGGTTGACGGCCATCTGCACCACGAAGGTCATGCGGGGAAAGCGCCAGCGCTCAAAGGCATAGAAGGCGAAACCCGCGCCGACAATGCCGATGATCACGGCCAGAACCACCCGGATCAGGCTGTCCCGGAAATCTTCGCGGCCTATCTTGTAACAGTCGAGCATGTAGAAGGCCAGGAGGAAGATTATAACGGTAAAGGTGGAGGCCCCGGTATAGTCGGCAAAGACATCCAGATCCGCGGGAAGCATGCACCAGGAACTGACGCTGAGGGCGGCGAGGATACAGATCACATCCAAAAAACGGAAAAAAATCCGCATGTTGCTTGTCACGTGCTGTTCCTTCCCAGGCCCATCTGGCGCATGAGGTCCAAGGCGATGGTTTCGGCGTTAAAGGTCGTTTCCACCAGTTCTCTCCCGGCGGCGGCCATAGCTTTAAGCCGGGCGGGGTTCCGCAGGATGGCCAGCATGGCCTCTGCCAGGGCTTCCGGGTTCCGCGGCGGAACCAGGATGCCGTTGCGGCCGTCCCGCACCACCTCGCGGCAGCCTGGGACGTCCGTGGCAATCAGAGGGCGACCGGCGGCCAGGGCTTCCAGAA
>JAISMK010000175.1 GCA_031276785.1 Desulfovibrio sp.
AACGCGGTCCAAACGGAATAAATCAGCGTTTCCCTAGCCGGATTCTCCCTGTTCCGGCGCTACTGGTCCGTTGCGGGGCGGCAGCGGCGCCCGGCCGTAGTTGTCGTCAAAACGGACTATATCATCCTCTCCCAGATAGCTGCCGGTCTGAATTTCCACGATCTCCGCGGGGATGCGGCCGGGGTTCAGCAGGCGGTGCCGGGCGCCGGTGGGGATATAGGCGGACATGTCCTCCCGCAGCAGAAAGGTTTTGTCCTCCAGGCCCACCTGGGCGGTTCCCCTCACCACTACCCAGTGTTCGGCCCGGTGGTGGTGCAGTTGCAGGGACAGGCCGGCTCCGGGGGAAACCACCAGGCGCTTGACCTGGAAGCGCTCTCCCCTGGCCAGGGTTTCGTAGAAGCCCCAAGGCCGGTAGACCCGCAGATGCGTTTCCGTTTCCGGGCGGCCCCGCTCTCTCAGGGTTTCCAGCAAAACCTTGACTTCCTGGCCGTGGCCCCGCCCGGCCACCAGCACGGCGTCGGCCGTTTCCACCACGCTTAGTCCGGATACGCCCACCGCCGCCAGCAGGCGGTGGGAAGAGTGCAGATAGCAGTCCCTCGCCTCCCGGCAGAGGACGTCGCCCACGCGGACATTGCCTTCCCCGTCCTTGTCCCCTGTTTCGTAAAAGGATTCCCAGGAGCCCATGTCGTGCCAGGAGGCCGCCAGGGGAACCATGCAGGCCGCGCCGGTATGTTCCATGACGGCGTAATCCACGGAAATGGACGGACATTGGGCGAAGCTGGCGCGGGGGAAGCGGATGAAATCCAGATCCTGGAGCCGTTCCCGCCACAGGAGCAGGCAGGCCTCATGCGCCAGGGGAGCGAAGGCGGCCAGCTCGCGCAAAAAGACCGAGGCCCGGAACAGGAACATACCGCTGTTCCAACTGTATCCGCCCGCGGCCAGCATGGCCTCCGCCTCGGGCGCCGAGGGCTTTTCCACAAACCGCGACACGGCGAACACTCCGGGCGCTATTTCCGGGCCGCGCCGGATATAGCCGTAGCCCGTCTCCGGCCTGGCGGGGTCCACTCCGAAGACCGCCAGGCGGCCGGCCCGCGCCCCTTCCCTGGCCAGGGCCACAGCCTGGTCAAAGGCCGCCTGGGGCTCCAGGAGGTGATCCGAGGGCAGGACCAGGAGCAGGGGATCCTCCGCCTTTTCCAAGGCGGCCAGGGCGGCCAGGGCGACGGCCGGGGCGGTGTTGCGCCCCATCGGCTCCAGGAGGATGGAAGCCCGGCGCGCCGCCTCGCCCATCTGCTCCTGCATGATGGCCGCCGCCAGAAAGCGGTGTTCCTCGTTGCAGATGACGCAGGGCGCGGCGCGGTCCGGCAGGGCCAGGACGCGGGCCAGGGTCCGGCCGAATAGGGTTTGCCCCTTGATGTTCATGAACTGTTTGGGGTGCTGGCCGCGGGACAGGGGCCAGAGCCGCGTGCCGCTGCCGCCGCTGACAATGACTGGAATGAGGGTTTCCATGGGCATCCTTGGGCATTTTGCTTTTGAAACGCCCCCTGCGGCGCTTACGGCGAAACGCGGTTTCGCCTGCGCCTCATGGGCGGGCTGCGGTACACCCGCGCCACCGCCAGAGCAATTTCAAAATAAAATTGCTCTGGGCAAAAATATGCGCTCCTTGTGCATAGCGCACAATCCCCCCGCCGTCCACGCCTGGCGCGCAAGGCCGGGGCGGCCCCACCTGCCTTTGTCCGGGGAAAACGCGGGGCGGCCCCGGCCCGGGAGGGAATCGGGCCGGGGCCGCGCAAGGGCGGGCGAATATGTTTCGGCCAGGAAAGCCTTTGCCTGGCTACCTCTTCATCTGGATCACCGTCTCCAGCATGGTGTCCACGGTGGTTATGGACTTGGAGTTGGCCTGGAAGCCCCTCTGGGTGGTGATCATCTGGACGAACTCGCGGGCCAGATCCACGTTGGACTGCTCAATGGCGTTGGAGTGGGTGGTGCCGAAGCTGCCCGTATTGGGGGCGCCGCTGACGACCACTCCGGATTCGCGCGTCTCCGTGAACAGGTTGCCCCCTTCCCGGCGCAGGTTTTGTTTGCTGGGGAAGTCGTAGAGGACGATCTGGTACAGTTCCAGAGTAACGCCGTTGGAATAGGAGCCGGAGAGGATGCCGTCCTGGCTCACGGTCACATAGCGCAGCTCGCCGTAGGTGTAGCCGTCCTGGCCCCGGGAGCGCTCGTAGAAGTTGTTCCCGGTGTTGTTGGTGTAGCTGGTGGAGGCGTTGGCCAGAACCTCGCTGTTGGTGCCCATGCCGGTGTAAACGCGGGTCTGGGTGCCGGGGATGGGGGTGCCTGTGGAGTCATAGCGCGGGACAGGGGTGCCGCTCGCCACGCCGCGCTGGCTGGCGACGGGCTTGTTGGTATCCGCTATGGAGCTCACGGTGACGCCGCTTGGTATGGTCACCGGAGTGGTGACCGGGCCGGCGCCTGTATTGGAGCTGAATTGGCTCCAGATGCCGGTCGCCGGATCCTGCCCGTAGAAATTCCCGTCGCTGCCGAGGAACATCAGGTTGGTGGTGTAGCCCGCGGCGGTGGCCTTTTGCTGCGCATAGACATAGCCGCTGTCCAGGGCCTCGCCCGTGAGTACGCCGTCGGCCGCGGCCTTCTGCTCGTAGAGGTAATAAGTTCCTGCCGGGTTGGTGGCGAGGGGATCCACAAGCGTCCCGGCGCTGTCAAGGTAGACCTGTCCCACAGGAGGGGTGGGCAGAGTCCCCGGGGCAGTCAGCGTCGTTGATGCCTGCTCATACACCAGACGACCCATGCCTGTGGCGGGGTCGATGACGGTCACAACGCCCCGGATGTCCGCATTGCCCGGATTGACTCCGGCGATAACAGTGCCCGGGGTTGTGCCGTTGTTGACCTTGTATGGCTTGGCGCTTCCGGTGGGGCTTGTCCAGCCGGCGAGGGTGGCGGGGGCGTTGCCGCTCCAGGTGGTGGCCTTGGAGCGCATGCCCAGGTTCAGCTCGATGAGGAAGCCGTCCGCCTCGCGGTTGATCTGGGTCCGGGCGGCGTTCCAGGCGTCGCTGGCCCCGTCCCGGCCGCTGAAGTTGGGGGCGAAGACCGGGTAGCCGTTGTTGGACAGGGGGGCCTCCACCCAGGCGTTCATGTCGCCCATGTTCTGGGAGGTGGGCACATAGGCGGTCATGTCCTTGATCTGGCCGCTGCTGTTGAAGGTCAGGGTGCCGCTCATGAGCAGGCCCTTGTATTGCGCGGGCACGGCGCCGGCCGGGGTGGGGGGGTTGCCGAAGTTGCGCACGTCCTCGGCCGGGTCCATGGTCACCACATATTCCCAGTAAATTTCGTTGGTCTTGGCCCCGTCAATGTTGGTGTTCAAAGTCTGCTCCACCCGGTCGAAATAGATGGTGATCTTGTGGGCCTGCCCGCCCTCGTCGAAGACCTCCATGGTGGAGGCGTAGGCGTAGGAGTCGCTGCCCAGGGGGGTTATTTCGCCCAGGGCGTTGGGGGTGGCGTTCCAGTTCTGGAGCATGGAAAAGAAGGGATAGTCCTCGTTCAGGTTCTTGTCGTTGCCGGGGCCGGAATCCAGGTTGATGTCCAGGCGCATGTTGTTGGTGTGCTTGGGCGGGCAACTGAAGGTTTCCAGAACCACGTTCACCGGCACCCCGGTGCCCTTGATGCTGGTGCCCTGGCTGGCGGTGGGGGCGGAGCTGGAGGCCAGGGAGCGGGCCTTGTTGTCTATCTCCCAGCCCTGCAGGACGTAGCCGTGGGGGTCCACGAGAAAGCCGTCCTTGTCGAAGCGGAAGTTGCCGGCCCGGGTGTAGAATTTGGTATTGGAGTTTTTGGGGACAACGCAGAAGAAGCCGTTGCCGGAAACGGCGATGTCCGTGTTCTCCGTGGAGCTTTCAAAGGAGCCTTGGGAGTAGTCGTTCATGACTATGCCCACGGAGACCCCCCGTCCCACCTGGCCCACTCCGGCGGCCGTGCCTATATACTGGCTTACGAAATCCTCGAAGTCCATGCGGGCGCCCTTGAAGCCCACGGTGTTGACGTTGGAGATGTTGTTGCCGACGACGTTCATCTTTTCTCCGTGTACCAGCAGTCCTGAAACGCTGGTCCACATGCTCGCTGTAAGACTCATGGTTTCCCTCCAGAGTTCTCTGCTTTGTTCTCTGCTTTCGGCCCGGAAGGCCGTTGCGGACAATTCCGCCCTGCTTCCCCGCGCCGCCCGCCGGCGGCCGTTCCTTATCTTTGCTCCGGCCGGCGCGGGCCGTCCCGCCGGGAGCGCTATTCTTCTTCCGTCCCCGAGCCTTCTTCGGCCTGGGGGGCGTAGCTGATGAGCTCTATGTCGTTGAGGCGGACCTTGCGCCCGTCTTCCAGGTACAGGTAGTGGTTGCCGTCGGCGGAGGTTTCCACCCCGACGACCACCCCGATGGAACTTGTGCCGACCAGCATTTCCTGGCCGTTGCCGTCCAGGGCGCTGAAGGTGGCCACATAGGTGCCGGCCGGGCAGCGGGCGCCGTTGCTGGCGTATCCGTTCCAGCTGTACTGCTGCGTGCCGGCCTGCACCGCGCCCAGGGATTCGCTGTACACCAGGGTGCCGGTGGGGTTGCCCTCCGCGTCGGTGGCGTAGATGTTGATGGCGGCCGAGGCGGCGTCGCGCGGGAATTCCGCGTAGATGTAGCTGCTGGAGGAGGTGGCGTCGGTCAGGCTGACCAGATCGCCCTTGGCCGAAATGCGCAGGCCCATGAAACTGGCGGCCGTGGTCACCTGCTGCTTGACATAGTTGCCGTTCATTTCCTCCACGCCGGAGCTGATTTTCTGCAGTTCCTCCACCGAGGTGAACTGGGCCAGTTGGGCTATGAATTCCTTGTCCTCCACCGGGTTCAGCGGATCCTGGTGGGTCAGTTGGGCGATTAGGAGCTTAAGGAACATATCCTTGTCTTCCACGGCGCCGCTTGTCGCCTGGGCGGCCAGGCCGGATTCGTACTGGCCGAGAAGGGAGGAGGAGGCTGTAAGGGACATGAGGCACCTCTTGGGATCAGGCGACGATATGCCATCCGTCGCGGTTGCGTTGTTCCATATCCGGGAGGGCGGCGCCCGCCTCCCTCCGGAGCAGGGAGAGCCGGATCTGTCTGGCCCGTTCCCTGGCGTCCCGCGTCAGGTTGTGTTCCCGGGGGCCGCCCCACTGCCAGGCAAGGTCGTTGCCCTGCGTCTGGGTCTGCACGTCCAGCTCGGCCACTTTCAGCCCCTGGTTTTCCAGGGAGGTCCGCAACTCGGCCAGTTGATCCGCCAGGACGGCCGCTGTTTCCTCGTTTTCCGCCCGCAGGACGGCCTTGACCTCACCCTGTTTCACGCTGAGAATCAGGGTAATGCGTCCCAGTTCTCCGGGGTTCAGGTCCAGGGTCAGGCGGCTGGCGCCGTCCCGGGCCTGCTGCAGGAGGCCGCTTTCCACCTGGGAAAAGATTTCCCGCTGAAAACTTCTGGCCGGATTATACAATTCCTGTGCCGTGGCCGGCCGCGCTTCAGCCTGCGTTCCCTGCGCGGCAGCGGGCGCGGCCGTTTCCACGCGGATGGAGGGGCGGTTTTGAGGATCTTCCCCGCCTTTCGTCCGGGCGGAGCCGGATCTTTTTTCCGGGGTTGGGGCGAGTTCCTCCCCGCCCTTCTCCCCCCTCCGCTCTTCGGTGGGCTCTTCGCCGGCGGCATCCGCCCGCTCTTTCCGGGAATTGGCGGATCCGCCGCTCCGGGCGGGATCTTCCGCCGGGGCCGCCAGGGGATCGCCCGCCTTCCCGCGCGCGCTGTCCCGCATCAGCAGGAGCGACCGCTCGCTTTCTCTGCTGCCCCGCGCATCCGCCACCGGATCGTTCCGTTCCTTGCGTTTGCCCTCTTCCAGAGCCTGGGTCATGGCTTCCCGCATCACCTTAAGGGCGCCTTCCCGCGCTTTCTCCCGGGCCGCCATCTTGGCGCCCGCGGCGGCAAGAAGAGCCTCCAGCTCCTCCCCCCGCAGCGTCAGGCTGTCCTGCCCGCCGAAGGCTGTGAGAATCTGCCGCCGCGTCGCCTCCGGAAGTTCCAGGCCCGCAAGCAGGGCGGACAGTTCCGAAACATGCAGTTCCGCCTCTTCTCCATCCGCAAGCCGCAATTTTTCAGAGAGGCGCTTCCAGGCCGCCCCGGTTTTGCCCTCGTCGCACAGGCCCAGAATATCTTCGGCCTGCTCCTTGGAAAAACCAATCTTGCCAAGAAGTTGTATAAAATTCAGGCGCTCGTCGCCTTCCAGGGCGGCAGTGGCCCGGCTCCGCCCCGCCAGCACGGAAAAAATCCGGCCCACAGTGGCCGGCAGGCCCGAGGCATTCAACTGGTCCAGGGATTCCAGGGCGTCCGCTGGAATATCGCGGTCCTGAAGGGCCTTTTTGAACAGATCCGTTGTTTCCCGGCTTAGGGTGCCCTTGTCCGTCTCCAGGGCCGGGAATCCTTCCGGCAGGCCGCAGTAGTCCTCGCGCCCTTCCTGGATAAAGGAGGAAAATACCTGGGCGAAGGGCGCCGCTCCCGCCAACTCCGCCGCCTTTGCCGGCAGAGCCGGAGCGGAGAAGTCGGCGCTCAGGCTGATGGGAAAATTTTGCATGGCGATGCTCCTCGCCCGCCTTACTTCAATCTTTGTGCCAGAAGGGGAGGGAGCGCGGCCGGAAGCGGGGTCTTTGGCCTCAAAGACCCGGAGGCAGGCCCGTTGTCGGGAGGTGGCCCATATTTGCCGCTGCAATCAAGATGGAAGAAGCCAAAAGAGAAAAAGAATTCCATGAGCTGCACGCAAAAATCGGCCAACTCATACTGGATCGCGATTTTTTAGAGCAGTTTAACTTTTCAAAGTCAAACCGCTCTAGAAAGGTTCACGAACGCATAAAGGCGATCCTGGCGGCATCGAATTCACTCTGGAGGGAGGCGATGAGTTCCTTGACGGTAGTGATGCCTGTGACCCGGAAGACGTTGGCCCCGCTGAAGGCGAAGCCCTTGTCCAGGTTGCCTTTCATGGCGTTGAGCAGGGCGGCGGCGATGCAGTAGGGGGATTTTTCCGGGTCGCAGGTGGTGATGCAGTGGAAGATGCAGCGGAAGTTGCGTTTGCCTTCCTCCAGCGCGTCCAGAAAGCGCCCTTTCAGGGCGCGGCCGGGCATGCCCACGGGACTTTTGATAATGGTCACGTCCTCTTCCCTGGCGTCCACATAGGCCTGTTTGAAGCGGATATTGGCGTCGCATTCCTCGGTGGCGACGAAGCGGGTGGCCATCTGCACGCCCGCGGCGCCCATGTTCAGGAAGGTGTGGATGTCCTCGCCGCTGAAGACGCCGCCGGCGGCGACGACCGGGATTTTGCGCCCGGCTTGATCCTCAAAGGGCTTCATGGCTTCCAGCACCTTGGGGACCACCGCTTCCAGGGAGAATTCCGGCTTGTCCAGGTCTTCGCTTTTGAAGCCCAGGTGCCCTCCGGCCTTGGGCCCTTCCACCACAAAGGCGTCCGGCAGGTAGGCGGCGCGGGAGAGCCATTTCTTGCACAGCAGGGTGGCGGCGCGGGCCGAGGAGACAATGGGCACGAGTTTGGTGCGGAATTCCTCTTTTTTCTCCTCACAGGTCGCGCGCCACAGGGAGGGCAGATCCGTGGGCAGGCCGGCGCCGGAGAAGATGAGATCGGCCCGCTCCAGAATGGCGGTGCGCACCAGGGAGGCGAAATCCGTCAGGGCGACCATGATGTTGACCCCGATGATGCCGTCTGTAAGGGCGCGGGCCTTGCGCAGTTCCGTGGCCAGGGCGCGGCTGTTGGCGGCCGCGGGGTTGCTGGCCACATCCGGCTCGCGCATGCCGATCATGGCTCCGGCGATGACGCCGATGCCGCTTTCCGCCGCCACGGCGGCGGCCAGGCGGTGCAGGGAAATGCCCACGCCCATGCCCCCCTGGATGATGGGGATTTTCGCCACAAGGTCGCCAATGGTCAAGGAAGGGAAGGGCATGGCTTTCTCCAGCAAAAATTTAGCGCAGTGTACACAATGTTCTGGAAAAACACCAGTCGCAATGCGGGCCGGGCCGGGGGGAAAAACCGGAAATTTCCGTCAGGTGGCGGAGGAGGAAGCGGACCAGGGCCGGGATGCGCTTTTGGATGATCTCTTGCCGTTCGTCAGGGGACATCCGGGAGGCGAAGAGGGCGGTTTCCTCTCCGCCCTGTCCCAGAGGGATCCAGGCGGCGTCCAGGTCGTCCGGGTCCGGCAGGGCGTCCAGGGGCGGGGGCAGGCCGCCCTGGGAGCGGGCCAGGGAAAAGAGCAGGAGGTAGAGGGGGAGCTGGACGCTGCGCAGCCGGTCCGCCAGCTCATTCAGGAGGGCGTTTCCCTCTTCCGGCCGCCAGGAGTCCAGGCGGCTCCAGAGGGAGGAATCCCGCCACAGGTCGCGGGCCGGCGCGGCGGGGCGGCCGGTCTTGTAGTCCAGGATATGCAGGCCCAGCCCCTCCCGGCCGCCCCGCGCGGGGATAAAGGGGCGCAGATCCAGGCGGTCCGCGGCGCCGGCCAGGGTCAGGGCGGAATCCTGGAAGGGAAAGGAGGCCGCCAGGGGTATTTCCAGGGCCAGGGGCCTGGTGGCTGGCTGGCTTTGGATATAGTGGAGCAGGCGGATATCCGCCGCCGCGTCCAGCATGGCGAAAGCATCGGCCGGCAGGCGGCGGCGCAGGTCGGCGTAGTCCGGCTGGCCCCGGAAGGCTGCCAGGAGGGCCTGGTGGGCCAGGCGCAGCCGCTTGGGGGAGAGATCCTTGCCGGCCGGCAGGTCCGCGCCCAGCAAAGAGGTGTAATATTCCTGCAGGGCCGCGTGCAGCAGGCGGCCGGTGGCCGGAGGATCCTCCCCTTCGGCGACTTCCGCCACCGGAGCCAGCCGGACCAGGCGTTCGTGAAAAAATTGCCGGGGGCAGCGCAGGTAGGCATCCAGCAGAGAGGCGGACACCGGGCGGTCCAGGAGTTTCCGGACCAGGGCGCGCAGGGCGGGAACAACGGGAATGGCCGAGGAGCGCAGGGCCGGGGGAGCCACGGAGTTTTCCAGAACCAGAAGGGGGCCGTCCCGCCCGTGGGAGGCCAGGAGGCGCTTGCGGCGGCATTCTTCCCGCCAGAGCAGTTCTTCCACAAAGCGGCTCTTTTTTTTCCTGCCGTCCTGAAGGCCGGGCGCCTCCGGGTTTTCCTGCCAAAGCAGAAGGGCCTGTTCCGCCCCGGCCAGCAGGCGGAAGAAATGGTAGGCGGCCGTCTGTTCCCTGGTGTGGGCCGGGGGCAGGCCCAGCTCCGGCCGCAGGACGTCGGGCAGGAGCGGGTCGCCTTCCGGCAGCCCCGGCAGTTGATCCTCCGTGGCTTCCATCAGGATGATCGTCCGGAAGGTGAGCAGGCGGGTTTCCAGCATGCCCATGACCTGCACGCCAACCAGGGGATCGGCTTCAAAGGGGACGCGCTCCGCCTCCAGGAGCTGGCGGGTCAGGGCGAAGAGGGCGGCCGGGGAGAAGTTTTCCCCGGACAGGTAGGAACGGGCCAGTTCGGGAATGGCGGACCGGGTCAGGCGGTAGAGGCATTCGGCGTCTATGGGAAAGCGATCCCAGAGGGGCCGTCCGTGGGAGAGAAGCAGGCGGCAGAGTCCCTCCAGGGCGGCGGCCATGCCTGCCGGCGTGGCCGGGTTTTCAAAGGCGCTCAGCGCGGTTTCCAGAATGTGGCGGGTGAGGGCGGAGGCTTGCGGGGTATCCTCCGCCTGGGGGGCCTTAAGGCTTTCCTCCAGCAGGGCGAAGGGGTCCGGATAGGACAGGCCGGATGCGCGCAGGGCCTGTTCCAGGCGGGCCAGGGCGCGGCGCTGGCCCGGTTCCGGGGCCGCTGGTCCGAGCATGCGCAGATAGGGGTGGCGGAAAAGCTCCACCAGATCGCGCCAGTAATACCCCCTGTCCCGGCGGCCTTCCTGCAGGCGCAGGAGGGAGTCAATCAGGCGGAACAGGGGGGAGCGGGCCAGGGGATAGCCCATGGAAATGTTGCATTCCGCGCCGGGAATGTGGTGCAGCGCGGGCAGCAGCAGGCCCGTGTCCGGCAGGGCCACCACTGTGGGAGCGTCGTGTTCCGAATCTTCTTCCGCCACCCGGGCGAGTTCCTCGCTCAGAACGGCGAGCTGTGAATGCAGGTCAAAACCCTGCACCAGGCGGAGACGGACGGCGCGGGCCGGGGCGTCTCCCTTGAGGACAAGGCGGGCCTGCCAGCGCGCGGCCCAGTCCCGCAGAAGGGCGCAGCTCCAGTGGCCGCCCCCCGAGGCCGCCTCCCGGTCGGCGTGCAGGAGGACGCGGGCGCCGCATTCTTCCCACAGGCGGCGGAGGAGAATGTCTTCAGAGCGGGTCAGGGCATGGAAGCCGGCGATGAAGATCACGCTGCCCGGAGCGAAGACCTCCGGCAGCGCTTTGCCCGCCGCCAGATGTCCGGCCGTCAGGGCGGCGTTCCGGCCGGGGGTGGTCCATTCCCTGGCCGCCAGACCGGCCGCGTAGCGGGCGTGGATGCCGGACAGGCGCTGGAGCAGGCTGGCGGCGAAGGGGGCCACCTGGCCTTCCATGTGGGGCATGTCTCCGGGAGAGAGGTTCTGGCTGAAGCATTCCTCAAACAGGCCGGCTAGGCGGACGCCCCAGGGAAAGAAGCGGCGGGCGTCGTCCGGGCCGCCGCCGGGGCCTTCCCCGGCGGCCGGGATCTCCGGCCGGGCCTGAAACAGGGCGGCGGCGGAATCCTGGGCGCGGGCGGCTTCCAGCAGCAGCCCCACCCGGTCCAGCAGGCCCGCCTCCCGCGCGGCCAGGCCCGTAATGCGGCGGCTCAGGAGGGCGAACAGCCCGTCAATGGTGTGAAAGCGGGGCAGGAGGAGGGGCTTGGGCACCCGCGCGTCCAGGGAGAGCAGGCGGATCAGGTAGCGTTCCGGGCGGCTGTGGGGAAAGATAAAGACGGCCCTGCCGGCATCCCCCGCGCAGTCCTCCAGAACCGTATCCAGCAGGGCGCGCAGGAAGTTGTTTTCCCAGGGAACGACCAGAAAATCCCGGCGGGCGGCAGGGCCTGTTCCCCGGGCGGGCTTTTGGGCCCGGCTCATGGGGCCACCTCCTCCAGGCGGCGTTCGTCCAGAAAGACCAGCACGCCGGCCACCTGAAGATCCCGCGCCCCGGACAGCAGGCCCATGTAGCGGCGCATCTGGGCGCGGTAGGCGGGGCCGGCGCCTTCGGCGCGGCCTGTCTTGTAGTCCACGGCCCGCAGCAGGGCGGGGGGGCCCGGTTCCTCCGCCAGCAGATCCACCCGGTGCAGGGCGCCGTTGGCGTCCAGCAGGGACTGTTCCCGCCGCCCGTGCCGCAGCCAGAAGGCGGCCTCCGGCAGGGCGGCGAACCATTCCAGGCAGGAGCGCATGTCCGCCGCCGCTTCTTCCGGATTTTCCAGGGGCAGGGGAAAGAGGCTCAGCCCCAGGCGCACGGCCTGGCCCACATCCGCCGCGCGGGCGGCGGCGTCCTCCGGCCGGGTCAGGATAAGGTGCTCCAGGCAGAGATGGGCCAGGTCGCCGCGCCGGGCCGGGGTCAGCGCCGGCTCCGCCAGGGGGGAGCGGTAAATTTTCAGGCGGGGCAGCCAGTCCATGGGCCGCCAGGCGGGGTCCGCCTCCAGGGGCGCCGGCGCCTCCGCCTCCGGGGGAAGAAGCGGGGGAGGCGCGGGTTGGGGGCAGGCTTCCTCTTCGGCCCTGTCCAGGTGTTCCCATTGACAGGGGGGAGCGGACCGCGCGTAGTGGTCCGCGAGTACCCGCAGCCCCCTGGCCAGGGGCAGGTGGGCCAGGCGCTCTTCCGGGAGGGTGAGGAAGGCGTGCAGTTCCTCCACAGGCCGGGTCCAGGCCACATACAGCAGGTTCAGGCGTTCCAGTTCCTCGGTCACGCGGGCGGCGTAATATTCTTCCGGCAGGCCGTCCCGCTCGGCCCTGGCCAGCAGTTCCCGGCCCTTCCAGGCGGCGGCGCTGAGCGCGGCCTCCCCCCTCCGGCCCTGGTGATGGAAGGGCAGGACGACCACGGGAAATTCCAGGCCCTTGGCCTTGTGGACGGTCATGACCCGCACGGCGTCCATGCCTTCAGGCAGGGGGAGTTTTTCCGTATCCTCGGCCGTTTTCCAGAAGGCCAGGAAAGATGCCGGGGAGGAATGCCCCTCCTGTTCGGCCAGATGGGCTATTTCCAGAAAGCGGCGCAGAAAGGGGAGGAGGCCGGGATCCAGGCGCGCGGGATCAAAGCGGCGGATGGCCTCCGCCAGGGTGTCATAGGCGCTGAGGAGGCCGGCCTGGTTGTGGAAGGGCGCCAGCCAGATCTGCCATTGCCGGGGAAAATCCCGCTGAAAGAGCCGGAACAGAGGCGGGCGGCCGGCGGCCTCCCCGGCCGCGACTCCGGCCAGCCAGTTCAGCAGGCGGCCGGGGTCGAGGCCGCTGGCCGCGCCGAAGCATTCCGGGCCGGAGATGAAATTCCAGAAGGCCGGATCGTCCCCTGGGTAATCCAGAAAGGCCAGCAAGGAGGCCAGACGGCTGATGAGGGGGTGATCCCGGAGCAGGAAGCTGTTTTCCGTAACCACCGGCAGCCCCCATTGGGCGAGCCAGGAGGCCAGCAGGGAGGCTTCCCGGCGGGAGCGCACCAGCACGGCCACATCGGCGAATTTCCGGGCGGGAAAGAGTTCCCGCAGGAAGAGGGAGCGCAGGCGGGCTTTAAGGACGGCCTCCACGGCGCTCTGGTCGGGAGCGGCCACGGTATAGAGGCGCGCCAGCCCCCCCGGCCCCTCTCCCCCCGCCGGGAGGATCTGCCGGACATCGGCGAAGACGCGCGCGCACTCCCCGGCCGCCCTGTCCACCCAGGCCGCGGGCGTTTGCCGGGGCAGCATGGCCTCCAGGGTCTGCCGGGCTATGTCCCTGTCGGCCAGGAGGGAAAAGAAGGCGTTGTTGTGGTCCACGACGGCCGGGCGGCTGCGCCTGTTTTCCCGCAGTTGCCGGGAAGAGGCCGCGCCGGCCACGGCCTTCAGTTCCGGATCTTCCGGCACGAGGTCAAAAAGGCGGGCTTCGCCGCCGCGCCAACTGTAAATGGCCTGCTTCACATCCCCCGCATAGGTCAGGGTGCCGCGCCGCGCCAGGCACTCCACGGCCAGAGGCCGGACGGCCTCCCACTGATCCAGGCTGGTGTCCTGAAATTCGTCCAGAAGCAGATGGGTCAGGCGGGACCCGAGACGGCAGAGGGCGTCGGGAACACCGGCCCCGTCGCGGAACACCTGCCGGGCCAGGAAAGGGATGCGCGCTAGGGGCACGGCGTTTTCCAGCCGCCCGGCCTCCTCCAGGCGGGCGAAGATCTCGTGGGCCAGTTCCACAAGGGGCGCCAGGCGCAGAGCGGAGGTCAGCAGGGGCTGTCCCCGGCAATAGGTTGTAAATGCCTCCCGGAAGAGGGCGAAATTCCCGTGGGCTTCAGGGGAGGCCCGCCCCCTGGAGGCTTTGTTCAGGCAGTCGTCCAGGCGTTCCTTGCCGGCCTGGGCGCCTTGGGACGGCGCTTCCGGGGAGGCGAGGGCGGCGCAGGATTCCAGAAAGTTCCGATAGTGGAAGGAAAGCTCCAGATCCTCCTCCCGGACACCGTCCAGCAGGGTTTGCGCCGCGCCGCGCACGGCGGCGGCCAGGGAGCGCAGCTCCCGGCGCAGGCTGTCCGCTTCCGTCCGGGGCAGGGAGCGCCCGCTCATCAGGCGCAGCGCCAGATCCAGGAGGGAGGAGCGCAGCCGCGTTCCGGCGTGGAAACCCTGGTTGTCGTCCAGGAGGACAAGCAGGCGGCAGGCTTCCTCCAGGCTGGAGAGCAGGCGGCCGGCGCGCGCCGGGAGCTGCCCGTCCCGCCTCTGCCGGGCCAGATCGTCCATGAGGGCGTCATACTGGGGGGCGAAGTATTCCTCCGGGTCGAAGGACAGGCGGAAATCGGGCGGCAGGCGCAGTTCCAGAGCGGAAAGGCGCACCAGGGAGCAGAGCAGGCTGTCAATGGTGCGGACGTTCAAGGCGCCGTAGTGGCGCAGGATATCTTCCAGCAGGCCGGCGGCCTCCCGGGCCTTGCGCCCTTCCCCGGACAGGGCTTCCTCCTTGAGGGCGCGGAGGATGCGGTCCTTCATTTCGGCGGCGGCCTTGTTGGTGAAGGTGGCGGCCAGGATTTCCCGCAAGGGGGCCGGCTCTCCGGCCTTCCCCTCTTCTTCCCCCCGGAGCAGGGCAAGAAATCTCCGGGTCAGGGCATAGGTTTTGCCGGACCCGGCGGAGGCGCGGATGCGCAAAAGGGGAGAGGGGGGGGATGGCGTCACAATACTCTGTCCCGCCGGCGCGGGCGCCGCGGGGTTGTTTTTAGAGCAGTCCAACTTTTCAAAGTTAAACTGCTCTAACTGGCGGCGCCGTCCGCTCCGCTTGCGGAATACAGAGCCAGTTCGGGCTGGCCGATGGAATCCAGGACAGCCTGCCAGTAGCCGGAGTGGACGTTAAGCTTGCGCCGGGTGCGGGTGACGGCCTCCAGGGGCAGGTGGACATAGCGGTCCATGAGTTTGGCCACCACCATGTTGGTCCGCCCGGCCATGGCGGCGTGGACCGCGTTCTGGCCCAGAAAGCCGCAGTAGACGCGGTCGTTGGCGTTGGCGGGCACGGCGCGGATGGTGTAGCTGGGATCTATGTACTTGATGGTGAAGGGCATGTCCTGGGCGCGGAGATGGGCGGATATTTCCCGGCGCAGCACCTCGGCTATGTCGCCCAGCACGGGGTTGCCGGAAGGATCTTTTTCCGAGCGGGTCTCGGTGAGGTGCTGGCCCGCGCCTTCGGCCACGACGATGACGGCGTGCTTGCGGGAGCTCAGGCGCTTGGTCAGCTCCTGCAGCAGGCCGCCGGGGCCGTGCAGGGCGAAGGGGATTTCCGGAATCAGGATAAAATTCACCTCTTTCAGGGCCAGGGCGGCATGGGCGGCGATGAAGCCGGATTCGCGGCCCATGAGCTTGACGATGCCGACGCAGTTCTTGTAGCCCAGGGCCTCGGTATGGGCGCACTGGATGGCCTCGGCGGCCTTGAAGACGGCGGTTTCAAAGCCGAAGGACTGGTTGATGAAGCTGATGTCGTTGTCAATGGTCTTGGGAATGCCGATTACGGAGACGCGCAGGCCGCGTTTGGCGATCTCCCGGTAAATGCCGCTGCTGGCCCGCATGGTGCCGTCGCCGCCGATGAGGAAAAGGGCGTTGACGTTCATCCTCTCCAGGGCGTCCACTATCTCCTCCGGGTCCTGGGGGCCGCGCGAGGAGCCGAGGATGGTGCCTCCGAACTGGTGGATGTCCGTGACCTTTTCGGGGGTAAGTTCCTCCACCTCGTGGGCGAACTTGGGAATAAAGCCCTCCAGGCCGTAGCGGATGCCGAACACGGCGCGGATGCCGTACTTGTGGAAGGCTTCCATGACTATGGAGCGGATGACGTCGTTGATGCCGGGGCACAGCCCCCCGCAGGTGACCACGGCGCATTTGGTCTTGGAGGCGTCGAAGTAAAGGACGGGGCGCGGCCCGGCTGCCTCAAAGGAGACGGCCAGGGGCGGCCGGCCGGAGAGTTCCTCCAGGTATTCCCCGTCCAGAAAGAGGGGAGTTTCGCTCGCGCCGATATGGCTCGACTCCGGCAGCGGCGAGGGAATGGCGGCCCGGCCCAGGGTGTCGATATTCGTATGCAGGGTAAAGTCGCCGACGCTGAAGCTGGTTAAGGGTTTCATGCGGTCTCCTTGGGGGGGCGGTGGGAAAGGGGCGGGCTGGAAGTCTCCATTATAGCACGAGGGGAAGGCGCCACAAAGTGAAAAATTGGGCGCAGAGGGCGGCGGCGAAAAGCAGGCAGGCCGCGAAGGCTTCTGGTTTGCGGCGCTGGGGGGTGGGGCTGCTCCCTATGCGGGCCCACAGGAGGAGGCAGAGCAGGGGAAGGGCGCAGGCGGCGGCCGCCGGGGCCTGATCCTGGGGCAGGGAAAGGGGCGGCGGCCCGCACAGGGCCAGCAGGCCGGCGCCGGCGGCCAGGGCGGCCAGGGTGGCCGCCAGGGCCTGGCGGGCGGAGGCCCGCAGGGCAAAGGCGTAGTAGTCGCGGCCGAAGTCCGCCCGCCCGCGCCGCCAGAAGAGCCAGAGCGGGGCGCAGCAGGCGCCTGCGGCCAGGGCCTGGGCCAGCGTCCAGGCCAGGAGGAGGGCGGCGGCGGCGGAGGGGGCCGGCGGTTCCGCCCCCGGAGAGCGGAAGAGATCCGGGGCGGCGGCGGCCAGGAACAGCAGGGCCGTTCCCAGCAGGCCGGCCAGGATTCCGGGGCAGAGGCGGAGCAGGGGGCGGCCGCGGGCCGGGCCTCGGGCCAGGTGCCAGGCCGGGAACAGCGCGGCCCAGAGCAGGGCCGGGGGCAGGGCCGGGGGCAGGGCGGGCGGGTTTTCCGCCAGGCCCCGCAGCGCGGCCTGCAGGGCCGCCGGAAGGAGCAGGCAGAGGGGCAGGGCGGCCCGGAAGGCCAACTGGGAGGACTGCAGGGCGTATTTGTCCAGAAAGGCCCTGCCCCGGACCAGGGCGGCGGCATCCGCCGCCAGGGATGTCCACAGGGCGCCCAAGGCCGTGAGGGGCGGCAGGGCGGCCAGGCAGGCCCAAAGCAGGGCCCGCGGCGGCGGGGGCAGGCCGGGAGCCAAGGCCGGAGCGAAGAGATCAAAAAACGGCAGGGACATGCTTCAGAGCGTTTTTGTTTTGAGATTACGCGGCGGGTTTTCTTTTAGAGCGATTTACGCTTGAAATACTTGCGGAGCGGTCCAACTTTTTCAGAGTTGAACCGCTCTGGCGCCTTCCGTTCCCGGGCGCGCGCACAGGCGGATTGCGCCCTTCTCCCGGCGAACTGGCCCAGCCTCTCATAATCCCTGAGCCAAGGCAATAGGCGTATTGTGAAATTATATATTACGGCATATTCCAGAATCGGCGAAGAATGTTGCCTAATCAAACAAGTCGGAATGTGTTCCGGTACGCGAAGCGGTCAAAACAAGTGTATCGTGGTCAACGCGGTAAATCAGAAGCCAGTCCGGCAAGACGTGGCATTCCCTGAATCCGGCGTAATCGCTGGAGAGAGCATGATCCCTGTGCTTTGGATCAAGTGATTTTTCCGCCAACAGCGTCTCAATCACCGTTTCCAGAAGGGAAAGGTCAAGGCCGCGTTTTTTGGTCCGCTGATAATCCTTGCGGAAACGCGCGGTCGTTTTGAGGGTCAACATTCCGCGTCAAGTTCCGCAAAGAGTTCTTTGGCCGACGAATAGCCCTTGGCGGCGATACGCCCGGCGGCGATATCCCGCGCTTCGCGCATGGCCGCTTCCGTCTCGGCGTTGAAACGGGGATGTTTCATTTCAAAAGGCAGACCGCCGACCATCAGGGATTGGCGCAAAAAAATATTGACGGCATCGGTTACGGTGATGCCGAAAGTGGAAAAAAGCCGCTCCGCTCCGGACTTGGTTTCCGGGTCAATGCGGATGTTCAGATTCGCTGTTTTGGGCACAGTCTTCACCTCGTGATTTTTTTCGCACATTGCGCGCGCATCGTCAACACATTTGCGATAGTATGGTGACGTATGGGACTCCCTAACTTTAGAGTAATTTCAAAGTTAAAATACTCAAGAGCAGTTTAACGGGGAGGATGTCAATTTTTCCAGAACATATTCCACCAGGGCGGAGGTTTCGTCCGGGGAAAACCAGACGATTTCCCTGTCCCTGCGGAACCAGGTGCGCTGGCGCTTGGCGTAGGCGCGGGTGTTGCGCAGCCAGAGGGAGCGGCAGGCCGCCTCGTCCATTTCGCCGGCCAGGTGGCGCAGCAGTTCGCGGCAGCCGATGCCGGTCCAGCCGGGCGCTCCGGGGTCGGGGCAGAGGGCGGAGGCCCGGCGGATTTCCTCCAGGGCGCCCGCCGCCAGCATGGCCTCCAGGCGCCGCCGCAGGCGGTCTTCCAGTTCCGCCGGGGGCAGATCCACTCCCACTTTGACCGGCCGGAAGGGGGCAGGGGCGGCGGGAACGGCGTGCCAGCGGGAAAAGGGGATGCCTGTGGCCCGCAGCACGGCCAGAGCGCGGACAACGCGCTGGGGATCGCGGGGGTGGATGCGGGCCGCGTATTCCGGGTCTTCCCGCCGCAGCAGGGCGTACAGGGCGGGGCTGCCCAGGGCGGCGCACTCGGCCTGCAGGTCTTGCAGGATGTCCGCCGGAACCGGGGGAATGGGGGCCAGGCCGGAGAGCAGCGCCCGCACGTAGAGGCCGGTGCCTCCGGCCAGGATGGGCAGGGCGCCGGCCTCAAGCGTTTCCCGGACGGCCGCCCCGGCCAGCCGGGCATATTCCCCGGCGCCCAGCCGTTCCGTCAGAGGCAGAAAACCATACAGCAGGTGGGGGAAGCGGGCCTGATCTTCGGGCGGGGGCTGGGCTGTCAGCAGGGGCAAATCCCGGTAGACCTGGCGGGAATCGGCGTTGAGAACGCGGGCCGGGCCGGGAAGGGCTTCGGCCAGGGCCAGGGCGGCGGCTGTTTTGCCCGCGCCCGTGGGGCCGAGGACGCAGGGCAGGAAGCCCGGGCGGAGCTGCTTCACTCCTGGCCGAACTTGGCCCGCAGCCGGTTATAGACCGGCTCCGGCACCAGATCCTTGATATCGCCGCCGCATCTGGCCGAAGCCTTGACCAGGGAGGAACTGACGTACATCCACTGGTAGTCGGTCATCAGGAAGACGGTCTGGATGTGCCGGCGCATTTTCCGGTTCATCAGGGCAAGCTGGTATTCGTAGTCAAAGTCCGAAGTGGCCCGCAGCCCCCGCAGCAGCACCCGGATGCCGCTCCTGTCGGCGTAGTCCACGAGAAGGCCGGAAAAGGAGTCCACGGAAATAAGCGGGTCGTCGGCGAAAACAGCGGCGGCCATGGCCACCCGTTCCTCCAGGGAGAACAGGGTGTCCTTGCCGCTGTCTTTGGCCACGGCCACGACAAGTCTGCCGAAGACCTCGCAGCCCCGGCGGATCAGCCCCACATGGCCGTTGGTCAGGGGATCGAAGGTGCCGGGATAGATGGCGGCGCCGATGGGGAAGGCCGCCCCGGCGGGGGGGGAGTTTTGTCTGCCGTCCGCTTTGCTGCTTTCCATAAAAGCACCCGCGTTTGGCCGTAGGAGCGGTCCGCCAGGGCGGCCATGCCGGGCGCGTCCGCCCGCAGGGGGGCGCGGCTCTCCACTTCGGCGTTGATTACAGCGTCAGGGGCCAGCCAGCCGTTTTTCAGCAGGGCGGCCAGGGTCCGGTCCAGAATGCGCTCCCTGTATGGGGGATCTATGAAAACCAGGGAAAAGGGCCGGGCCGGATAGCGGGCCAGCGCCTTCACGGCGTCTTCCCGCCACAGGACGGCCCGCTCCGGGCCAAGGCCCAAGAGGGCGGCGTTGCGGGCGATGGCCGCCGCCGCCTGGGGAGAGGACTCCACAAAAACCGCCGAGGCCGCCCCCCGGCTCAGGGCTTCAAAGCCCAGGCTGCCGCTTCCGGCAAAGAGATCCAGAACCCTCGCCCGGGGCCAGTCCATTCCTCCCGCCTCCAGCATGGAAAAGACGGCTTCGCGCACCTTGCCCATGGCCGGGCGGAATCCCGGCCCGGCGGCGGTTCTCAGAACCCGGCCCCGGTATTCCCCGGCAATGATGCGCACTGTGCGGTCCTTCGCCCGGCCTGAGATCAGGGCGTTTTTTCCAAAATTATTTTTTTTTTTGAATAACCCGTTTTTCAGAAAAACGGAAGGGGTTCCCGGCCCAAAGCGCCGTTCCCCCCTGGCCGGAAGGCTTTTTTCTTGCCTTGCCTCTCCGTATGCCTTAATAAATATGTGCGGCCCCACAGGCGGATTGCCGCCGGTAGCGGCGCGGAACAACGGAATCCTCATAAGGAAGAACCATGAAGGAATTTGTGGACTCACCCTTTCTGGGGGAATTCGCCCGCGCTCTGACGGCGGATCTGGGCGCGGCCAGCGGAGGGGAATTTCCCTGCCGCCCGGTCATGGCCCGGACAGTGGAGAACAGCACGGTCCTGGGGCGCTTCACCGGGGCCATCGGCCTGCCCCAGATCCGGGAATTCCGGGAGGCCCTGTTCAGCCTGATCATGGAAAACATGGAAAAAGTAATTCTGGACTTTGAGACCGCCTCCCTGACGCCCACGGCCGTGGGCGTCCTGATGGCCTTTGCCTCCAGCATCCGGGGCAACGACAAAAGGATGTACCTGTACCGCGCCTCCCGGCAGATCCGCGATCTCCTGCGGGAACTGGAGCTGACGCCCTTCCTGTATTTTCTGGAAACGGAAGACGATGTGCTGACGGCCCTGGCCGTGTGAACGCGGGAGGAACGCGCCGTGTACTACCTGCACCACTATTTTGACCCGGACTTCAGCCATGTGCGCCTCACGCCGGAACAGGGGGAGAGCGGCGCCGCGCACCTGCGCTACCTCGGCTATGTGCAGAACGTGGTGTCCGGACAGGTGCTGGCGGAAATCATCGATCTGGAAAAATTCCCCGACCTGCCCCACGACCCCCGCTTCACCTATCAGGAGCGCTACCTGCCCGCGGGCCCCAACTGCGCCCTGCATCCCGGCAATCCGGACAAGATCATCGCCCGGGCCAACGGCTACTGCTTTTACCACAACGGGCTGATCAACGTAAAAAAGCTCCTCAATGTGCGCGGCAACGTGGGCTTTTCCACCGGCAGCATATTTTTTGTGGGGGACCTGGCCGTGCACGGCGACGTCCAGACGGGCTTCTCCGCCACGGCCAGAAACCTGCTGGTCCGGGGGCACATTGAAAGCGCCAAGGTAAAGGCGGTGGGGGACATAGTGTGCTCCGCCGGAGTCAAGGGCGCCAACACCAGCGCCGTGGACGGGGAACCGTCCGGGGGCGGCGTGTTTGAACCCGTGCCGGACACTCTTCTGGACTGCGGCGGCAACATCCGCCTGCCCTTTTGCGAGCATGCCCAGCTCCGGGCGCGGGGCAACGTGATTATCGACGGCCACTGCCTGCACAGCACCCTGTATGTGGGCGGCAACCTGATCATCAAGGGGCGCCTGCAGGGCGGGGCCGCTTACGCCAACCGCGTCGTCTATGTGGGGGAGCAGCTCGGCGGCGACTACGCCTCCCCCACCCGCGTCTGCATGGGCTATGATCCCTTTGACTTTCTCGCCCTGCAAAAGCTGGAAAACCAGATTGTCTACATCAGGGACAAATTCCTTTATTTTGAGAAGCAGGCCGCCAGAAACAGCGTTATGGAGCAGGAATTCCAGCCCCGCGTCCAGGTGGTCCGGCGCAAGCTGCGCATAGCCAACGGCCGGCGCAACGTCCTCTGGCGCAGGTTCGCCGCCGACGAGCAAAACGCCACGCGCTGCCGGGTGGTCGCCCCCGGGAAAATCATGCCCGGCACGGAGATCAGCATCGGCAGAACCTTTCTGGACATTTCCCGAGAAATGGCGAACCAGGCCTTTCTGCTGGGCGACGATGAAATCATCAGCCGCTGCCCCGCGCTGCTCCATGCCGGCGAAAGCGCCGCGGACGCCTGGCTGTGAGCGCCGGAGCCGCGGACGGCGCCCGCGCCCTGTGGAGCGGCGGCGTCCTTGCCGATATCCAGGTAACCAGGGCGGGCCGGACCCTGCTTCTGCTGGGCCGGGCGGGGCCGGAGCGGGAGCTGGCCTTTCTGCCGCCCCCCGATCCCCCGCCCCCGGACCCGCCCGTTCCCCAGACCTCCCTGCCTGTTCTGCTGGGCGCCGGCGCCGGCCACGCCCTGGCCGAATGGATTTCCCGCCTCCTGGCCCGCCACGGGCCGTCCTTCCGCCTCCTTGTGGTGGACAAGGAAAGGGATATTCTGGACGCCGGGGGCCTGCCCGCCCGCTTTGCCGCCCACCCCGGCCTGGCCTGGATAGAGGAGCGCAGCCCCCGGGCCGCCCTGAAGGCCCTGACCCGCATCCAGACCGAATGCGGCGGCCCGCCCTTCCAGCCCTTGGTCCATCCTTTTTATCTGCGCCTGGACCGCGCTTTTTACGGCGAGCTGGACAGGGCCTGCCGGGCCAGTTCCCGGGCGGATTTCTGGAGCCGCACCCGCTACCGCCGCTTCGCCGGGCCCAGCCCGCGCCTGCTGCTCCTGACCAGCTCCTACTTCCTCATGGGCGAAGTCATAGCCGCCTGCCGGCGCCTGGGCCTGGAACAGCTCCTGCTCCAGGTGCCCAAGGGGGAAGTGGGGCAGGGGGCCTTTGTGGAGCGGATTCTGGCGGCTGTGGTGGATTTTCGGCCGGACTTCGCCCTGACCATCAACCACCTGGGGGTGGACAGGGAGGGCGTTCTCACCGATCTTCTGGGCAGGCTCCGCCTGCCCCTGGCCTCCTGGTTCGTGGACAACCCCCATCTGGTGCTTTCCCTGTACGACGGCCTGGTCAGCCCCTGGATCACCCTCTTCACCTGGGACGCGGACAATCTGGAAAGCCTGCGCGCCCTCGGCTTCGAGCACGTCTTCTACCTCCCCCTGGGCACGGACGCGCGGCGCTTCACCCCGGAGGCCGCCCCCCTGCCCTCCCTGCCCCCCGCCTGGTCCGGGGCCATCTCCTTCGTGGGCAATTCCATGCTGGAAAAGGTGGATGTCCGCCGCAACCGCGTCCGCCTGCCCGAGGCCCTGATGCGGGACTACCAGGCTGTGGCCGCGGGCTTCGCCGCCTCGGAACACCGTTCCGTGCGCGCCTTTCTCCGGGAGTTCCGCCCGGACGTTCTGGACCTGCTGGACGGGCTTGGGCGCATGGAGGACAGCCTGGGCTACGAGGTCATGCTCACCTGGGAGGCCACCCGCCAGTACCGCCTGCAATGCGTCCGGAGCATCCTGCCCCTGGCCCCTCTGATCGTGGGGGACAAGGGCTGGCGCCGGCTGCTGGGGGAGGGCGGCTCCTGGCTCTACCACCCGGAGGTGAGCTATTACGACGATTTGCCCCGCCTGTACCCCGCCAGCGCCGTCAACTTCAACTGCACCAGCAAGCAGATGAAGGGCGCCGTGAACCAGCGCGTGTTCGACGTGCCGGCCAGCCGCTCCTTTCTGCTCACCGATTACCGCGCCCAGTTGGAAAATCTGTTTGAGCCGGGCAGGGAAGTCTGCTGCTTCCATTCCCCCGAGGAGGCCCTGGACCTGGCCGGGCGCTACCTGGCCGCCCCGGGGGAGCGCCGGGCCATTGCCGCCGCCGCCCGCCGCCGCGTCCTGGCCGAACACACCTACGAACACCGCCTGTCCGCCCTGGCGGAGAAGATGCGCGCCCTCTACGCCTGACCGGGAAGCCAGCCGTGAGCCGCGCCCCCCTTCTAATTCTGCAGATGCAACGCATGGGGGACGTGGTCCTGTCCTTCCCCCTCCTGGGCTGGCTGGCCGCCGCCTTTCCCGGCCATCCCCTCTGGGTGGCGGGCGAGGCCGCCTTTTTTAAGCCCCTGCTGCCCCTCTCCCCCCAGGCCGTCTATTTCTCCCCCGAGTCCCTCCCCCCTCTGGCCGGGCAGGCCTTTCACGCCGTCCTCAACCTCAGCCACCGGCCTGAAGCGGCCCGCCTGGCCGCCGCCGCCCGCGCGGACATCCGCGTCGGCCCCTACCTGGACGCGCAAGGCGCCCTGCGCATCCAGGGGGACTGGCAACTGTACCGCGCCTCCCTGACCCACAACAACCGCTACAACCTGTTCCACTGGGCGGACCTGAACGCCCTGGACCTGATTGCCCCGGCGGCGATGCGGGCCACCGTATGGCCCCCGGCGCGCCGCCCGCCCGCCTCCGGCGCGGCCCGCGTCGGGCTTTTCCTGGGAGCCAGCGAAGCGGACAAGCGCCCCCTGGCCGGCTTCTGGGCGCGCCTGGCCCGCCTGCTGCTCCAGGCCGGGCACAAGCCCGTACTCCTGGGCGGCCCGGGCGAACTGGAACTGGGCAGGCGGGCGGCCGCCCGCCTGCGGGCGCCCGCCCTAAACCTCTGCGGCCGGTTCAGCGTGAGCGGGCTGGCCCGCTTCATCGCCGGCCTGGATCTGTTCATCACCCCGGATACCGGCCCCATGCACGTCGCCGCCTGGACCGGAGTCCCCCTGCTCAACCTTTCCTTGGGTCCGGTGAACGCCTGGGAAACAGGCCCCTTCGCCCCCGGGCACCATGTGCTCCGGCCTGTTCTGGACTGCGCCGGCTGCTGGGGCTGCGTCCGCCCCAGGCTGGACTGCCGGGCCGCCGTCCGGGCGGAGGCCGTGGCCGCCCTGGCCCGGGCTTTGCTGGCCCAAAGCCCCCTGGAGGCCCTGGCCTCCCGCTGCCCCGGCCTGGAAATCATGCGCAGCGCCAGGGACGCCCACGGCCTTTTCTCCCTGGAAACCCTCCTGGCTTCCCCCCCCTCCGGGGGCTTCCTCACCGGCGCCCTCCGCCCCGGCGCCCTGCCGCCGGACCACGGCCCCGGAGATCCGGATTTTCCCCGGGCCGCTCTGGCCCTGGCCAGGGGCGACCTTTCCCGCTTCTGGCGATCCTGGTTCGGCGCCCTGTTCCGCCGCCTGCCCCCCGAAGACAGCGCGGCGGCCTGGAGGCGGCTGGCCGCCAACCACCCCAGGGCCGCCGAGGTCTTGGCCGGGGGGCTGGCCGACCTGGCCAGAACCCTGGCCGGAACCGCCCGCTCCGGCGCCCCGCCGGACGGCCGGGACTTCTGGCGCGCCGTCCCCGGCCCCCTGCGCCCCCTTTCCAGCTACATCCACCTGTCCCTGCAGAACGATCCCTCCCGCCCCTCCCTGCTCCGGGCCGTCTCCCTGGTGGAAAGCCTGCGCGCCCAGACAGGCCGGGACGCCTGGCCGTAGGGCGGTTAGAGCAGTTTAACCTGAATCCGTAAAAAGTTGTGTTTATAGCTCTGCTGATAGCCCAAAAGGGCCTTTGACGCACTGAAAATCACCTGGGAACTACCTGTTTATGGCCAATCCATCGCTCTTTGTACCTCA
>JAISMK010000179.1 GCA_031276785.1 Desulfovibrio sp.
GAGAAAGCCGCCAGGAGCCAGGCATGCACCACGCCGCCGGCGGCGCCCCACTGTTCAAGCCAGGGAAAGGTCTTGAGCAGCCTGTCGCGTTGTTGCAGCAGTCCATACAGACTGTCAATATGGTTGCAGTCCTGGTGGTCGCGCTGGAGGCAGTACTGGTGGTCGTATTTCCGAAGGCGTAGCTGAAAACCTGGGGCGAATTTCCCCAAATCATGCAGGCAGGCCAGCACGCACAGCCGCTCGCGCAAGACCGGGGTCAGGATTTTGCCCAGGGCTTTTCCCATGCGCTGCCGGAAAACCGGCAGGAGCAGCATCTTTTCCATCACCGCGCCGACATCGGCAAGATGCGCCAAAAGCGGGTGGCGGCATCCGGTTTCTTTGTCGCGCTTGCCCCACAGATAGTATTGTTGTTCCATCAATTCTCCTGCCGAGCATCGGCCTGCAGTACTTCCCGGAATAAAATTTCTGAGAGTGTTTATTTAAATATAGATAAAGCGTTTCTCGAAGTAAAAAGCAGGTCAGTGGTGGTGACTGCATGCCAAATCTGTAATATCATGTCAACTATAAATTCTTTCTAAGAGACAATCTTAGTCCGACAAGTGAATCTCCATAAGTGATGTCGTGTATTACTGTTATCCAGCTCAATATCTATTGTATGGGCTTTACCGATAATATGACGATCAGCAGATAAAACTCCGGCGAACGTATCCAATTTGTCGGTGTAAAATACATAATCCTTCAAATGTCAGACTTTATAGTATAGAGCAGTTCAACTTTTAAAAGTTAAACTGCTCTAGTCAATACTTTTAGCAGATAAATTGCGC
The DNA here is from genome assembly GCA_031276785.1 of Desulfovibrio sp. Lineage (GTDB taxonomy): Bacteria > Desulfobacterota > Desulfovibrionia > Desulfovibrionales > Desulfovibrionaceae > Frigididesulfovibrio. The sequence goes on from JAISMK010000179.1 coordinate 825, forward strand.
TTACGCCTCTGCTCCGGGATCAGTTCAAAGGTTCCATATCCACAATAGTGAATACGGCGCCGACCTGAAGGAAATCAAAGCGTACAGCGTCGCCCTTTTTCAGTCCGTCCGCCAAAGAGGGGTCTTCAAGGCGGAAATTCATGGTCATGGCCGGCCAGTTCAGGGCCGGAACCGGATCATGGCGTATGGCGACGGTCTCTGCGGTCTTTTCCGCCATAACGATAGTGCCTGTGGCGGTGTAGACGGCGGCCTTTTTAGCCGCCGGCGACGCGCACTGCGGATTGTGTTCATGCGCCGCGGCGGCAAGGGGAAGAGCTGCCGGGATCAGGGACAGGGTAAGGACAAGGGCGGGAAATATGGAGAATACACGCATGGATCGCCTCTCTTATGGGTTGGGGTTTGCTAGAGCAGTTTAACTTTTAAAAGTTGGACTGCTCTGCAAGGATTTGCTCGCAAATCCTTGACGCGAAATGCTTGTAGGCGGGCTTGCCCGCCGTTAAGCAAGCATTTCAAGCGTAAAATACTCTATCGGTTTCAGGCCGCCAGTTGAAGTCGGACGGCGGGCAGACACAGGTCCGTTGCGCGCCGGCGGATACGCATCAGCATAGATTGCCGCCTGGAAAGCATTGTAAGGGGATCAGGCAAAGCAGAACCTTGCGCTGTCCGCGCGGAGGGCGGTGTGGCGTGGAGGGCGGAACAGGTTGCCGGGGTGCAGGGATTTGACGTGTGTATAGCTATGGAATAGGGGAAGGGCGCGTTGCGTTGGCGCAGTGAGCGATTCTCCGGCAGTGAGCAGAGCCGGCGAGGAAAGGGAGGAAGAACACGGCATGGAAGAGGGGTCGCACGGGCAGTTCTGTTCCTGCGCGGGCGGAGCGCCGTGCCGCGCGGCCCCGGCGTGTTCTCCTGCGGAGAGTTTCCGGATGCCGGCTGCGGGGGCACTGCAGGCATCGGTTTCGGGCGCTGAGGCTGTGGAGAATATAGGACACCGCGCCGCCGGGTCATAGCGCCCTGCGGACAGAAAAGGCCAGGCCGCTCCGGCCGGGGCCGACTGAAGGGCGCAGAACAAGGCCAGCAGCAGGGGGAGGAATTTACAAAGGCGGGCCTGGAGAATCTTCATTTCTTAGTGCATAGCCCGTACTTGTCCCGCATGTCAAGGAACAGATGTTTTACCTTCCCCCTACAGAAAAAGAGCAGAAGAGCCGATAAAGGAATCAGGAAATCTTCAAACCTAAGGAGCAAAGCAATGGATATAGGTTCGGCGCAGGAAGCTCAGACGGCGGCGGGAGCGGCATCGTCAGTGATGCAGGATTCTTTGGGTGCGCAATTGATCAGCAAGACTCTGGACAGGCTGCATGCCGCCCGCACTCTGTCCGGAGTGGCGGTGGATCCCTCGTACCAGTTTCAGAAAGATGTCCTGCAGAGTATAGGCATCGGGCAGAAGGTGGATTCCATCATTTAGACCACTTTCGCTTTGAGATGGTTGCTTAACGGCGGGCAAAGCCCGCCTACAAGCATTTCGCGGCAATTATTTGCGAGCAAATCCTTGCAGAGCAGTCTAACTTTTTCAAAGTTGGACTGCTCTGGCATATTTTAACTTTTATATTACTACCGCTTGACTTTTTATGGCCGCGCTGGCGGCGAAGTGAATCCGTATGCGTTCAGGCCGGTGGATTTAGCGGTTCCGGGGACAGGGTTTCATTCATGCTGCCCGTCCGGTAGCCCAGAAGGTCCACCGAGGTATAGGCAAAACCCAGTTCCCGGAAGCGCCGGTTGATGCGGAGCCGGAGATCCCCGTCCGCCAGGCGGCCGAATTCCGCCGCGTCCACCTCTATACGGGCCAGGGCGCCATGTTCGTGAAAGCGGACCCGGACCTGGCGGAAGTCCAGATCCATAAGAAATTGCTCCGCCTCGTCTATGCGGCGCAGCCGTTGCGGATCAATGCGTTCGCCGTAGGGGAAGCGGGAGGCCAGACATGCGAATGAAGGTTTGTTCCAGACGGCAAGGCCCGCTTTCTTCGCCAGAAGTCGAATCTCCTCTTTGCCCATACGGACAAGGCGCAAGGGACTGACGATGCCGTGTTCCCGGACGGCCAGCAGCCCTGGCCGGAAGTCTCCCTCGTCATCAGCGTTGGAGGCATCAACCACATGGGCAATGCCTTGTTCCGCAGCCAGTTTTTTTATTTTGCTGAATAATTCATTCTTGCACAGATAACAGCGGTGTGGAGGGTTATCCGCAAAACCCTCCACAGACAATTCCTCCGAGTCCACCAGAAAGTGTTCGATACCCAGAGAAGCCGCGACATCGCAGGCGGCGCGCAGTTCCCGCCTGGGAAAGCTAAGGGAGCGGCCGGTGACGGCGATAACCTTATCCCTCAGAACATCACGCGCGGTTTTCAACAGAAAGGTGGAATCCACGCCTCCTGAAAAGGCCACGGCAACACTGCCGAGACCGCGCAGGCATTCCTTGAGCCTGGTTTGCTTTTCCTCTATAGTGTCCACTGTCGCTTCCTCTCGCATCAAGTACGGGCAGGCAAATCCCTGCGCAACGTATAATTCTGATTCCAGATAAAAATTGCCTCCTGCAATTTTTATTTGCCGACTGCGGCGCTTTCTCCGCGCCCTACAAAATTAGTCTTCTACTTTTGCTGTATTGACTATTTGTTACGGTCGCCCAGCATGCCGTCCCAGGTGTCCACCCGGCCGGAATCGTCGGCGAACCAGGTGCTGGTGACGTTTTTCAATTCTGTATAGAAACGTACGCCATCAAGGCCCATAACATGCAAATCGCCGAAGAAGCTTTGTTTGTGTCCCGTGAATCCAAAGATGCACATAGGTACGGGAATGCCCACATTGATGCCCACCATGCCGCCGTGGGTCCGGCGGGCGAATTCCCGCGCGGCGGAGCCGCTTTGGGTGTAAATGACGGAGCCGTTGGCCAGACGGTTTCCGTTCATGACCGCGAGGCCGTGCTCAAAATCCTTGACTCGTTTGACACATAGGACAGGCCCGAAGATCTCTTCCTGGCCCACAACCATATCTTCGGTCACACGGTCCAGAATGGTTGGGCCGAGAAAGAAGCCGCCCCGGCATTCCTCTGGGAGGCCAGCGGGGTTCCTGCCGTCCAGCGCCAGCTCGGCTCCTTCGGCAAGGCCCCTGGCTATCCAGTTTTCCACGCTTTCCCGGTGTCTGGCGGTGATGACGGGGCCCAAAGTGGTGCCGGCTTTGTAAGCAAGACCCAACTTCAGGGTTTTGGCCTTGCGGATCAGAGCCTCCATCAGGGTGTCCGCGATTTTTTCCTCCACGGCCAGGGTGGGCAGGGCCATGCACCGTTCGCCGGCGCAGCCGAAGGCGGCGTTGATAATGCCGGCCGCCGTGCGCTCCACCTTGCAGTCCGCCAGCACCAGGGCGTGATTTTTGGCCTCTCCCAGCACCTGCACCCGTTTGCCGGCAAGCCCGGCCTTGCCGTAAACTTCCCGTCCCACAACGCTGGATCCCACAAAACTGACTCCTGCGATGTCGGGATGGGCAATCAGGTGATCCACATCCTTGGGATTGGCTGTCAGCAGGTTGAGTACCCCTCGGGGAAGGCCCGCCTCGGTCCACAGTTCCGTCATGCGCATGGCGCTCTGGGGAGCGCTGCTGGCGGCCTTTAGGACAAAGGTGTTGCCAGCGGCGACGCACAGGGGAATCATCCAGCCGTGGGGGATCATAGTGGGAAAGTTCCAAGGCACCAATCCCAGGAACACCCCCAGAGCTTCCCTGTACTGGACGGTATCATAACCGGTGGAGGCGTTCATCAGGCTCTCTCCCTTGAGCAGGTGCGGCATGCCGCAGGCGAACTCAATGACCTCCAGAGCCTTCAGGATGTCTCCCCGGCTTTCGGGAAGGCTTTTGCCTTCCTCCAGGCACAGAAGTTCCGTCAGTTCATCAAGATGTTGGTCCACCAGGGTTTTCATACGGAACAGCACCTGAACCCGCGAGCCGACAGGGGTGGCGGACCAGGCGGGGAAAGCGGCCTTGGCGGCGGCTACGGCTTCGTCCATTTCCTTAAGAGTACACTGGGGCAGCTTGGCGATGACGGCTCCGGTGGAAGGATTAAAACAATCCCTAAACGAGGTGGCGGCGGATTCCCGCCATACGCCGTTCACAAACAGTTTCAGTTGTCTCAGTTCGTTCTGGCCGTGCGGGTCAATGCCCTTTTCCAGCACACTAAAATACCGTTCCCTGACCATGAATTCCTCCTCAAAGATGTCTAAATATGTGTCCTGGGCGGAACACGGTTACGAAGTAAGCAGACCTAGCAGAAAAAGCCGGCACTTGGCAAATATAAAGAAGAACTGCGGCCTTTTTTCCCCTGGGAAGTTTTCCCCTTGCCCTGGCCTCCGGCAGGGGGTATACCTCCGGCCCATGTTAATCCGCAACGACGCCATTCGAAACATCGCCATCATCGCCCATGTGGATCACGGCAAGACCACCCTGGTGGACGCCATGTTCCGCCAGAGCGGAGTATTCCGCGCCGGGCAGGAAATGGACGAACGCATTATGGACAGCATGGATCTGGAGCGGGAACGGGGCATTACCATCGCCGCCAAAAATTGCGCCGTCACCTGGCTGGGCATCAAGATCAACATTCTGGACACTCCCGGACATGCTGATTTCGGCGGCGAGGTGGAACGCGCCCTGTCCATGGTAGGCGGGGCGGTTCTGCTGGTAGATGCCTCCGAAGGACCTCTGCCCCAGACCAGGTTTGTTCTCAAGAAAACTCTGGAGGCAGGTTTGCGCGTTCTGGTGGTCATCAACAAGATTGACCGCAAGGATGCCCGTCCGGGAGACGTTGTAAACGAGATCTATGATCTGTTCATTGACCTGGGGGCCACAGAGGAACAATTGGAATTTCCCCTCCTCTATGCTGTGGGCCGCGAGGGCATTGCCACCCACGACCCGTCGGTTCCCGGAAAGGATCTCTCCCCTCTTTTTGAGGCTATTATCCGGGAAATTCCAGGGCCGGTTCATGATCCGGCGGAACCTTTCCAGATGCTGGTTTCGGATCTGGATTATTCCGACTATCTGGGCCGTCTGGCCGTCGGGCAGGTACGCCACGGTTCCGTCCGTTTGCGGGAGCCTCTGGTACGCGTGGATGAACGCGGACAGGCTCTTCCCGCCCGCGTTGCCAGGATCCAGGTCTACAAGGGGCTGCAACTTGTTGACTCCGATGAAGCCTCGGCCGGAGAGATTGTTGTTCTGGCAGGCATGGAAGATGTGGCCATAGGAGACACCATCTGTATCCGCGAGGCTCCCCGCGCCCTGCCCCGTCTGCGTGTGGATGCCCCTACTGTATGTATGCGCTTTTCCATTAATACTTCTCCCCTTGCCGGACAGGAAGGAACCCAGGTGCAGTCGCGCAGGATATGGGAGCGGCTGGCCAGGGAAGCCCAGCGCAATGTGGCCATTCAAGTGGAAGCCGGGGAGGGCCGGGACGAGTTTCTCGTCAAGGGCCGAGGGGAACTGCAGATGGCCATTTTGATAGAACAGATGCGCCGCGAGGGTTTTGAATTGTCCGTGGGACGGCCCCGGGTCATCCTGCATGAAGAGGGCGGCGAAGTTCTGGAACCCATGGAAATGCTCCTGGTGGATTGCGACGAAGCCTTTATGGGCATTGTCACGGAAAAGCTGGCCTACCGCAAAGGGCGCATGGCCGGATTGACAAATACCGGCTCCGGCCGGGTGCGTATGGAATTTTCCATACCCTCGCGGGGTCTCATCGGCCTGCGGGATGAATTTCTCACCGACACCAAGGGCACCGGCATCATGAATTCTTCTTTTTCCGGCTATGAAGCCCACCGGGGGGATTTCATCACCCGTTTCACCGGCTCCCTTGTGGCGGACAGACCCGGCCGGGCTGTGGCCTATGCGCTCTTTAATCTGGAGCCGCGCGGAGAGTTGTTTGTGCGGCCCGGAGAGTCTGTCTATGAAGGACTGGTGGTGGGTGAACACAACCGTGAAAGCGATATTGACGTCAACCCCGCCAAGGAGAAAAAATTGACTAATCTGCGCGCCGCCGGCAAGGATGAAAACATAATCCTGACTCCCGTCCGGCCCATGACCCTGGAACGCGCCTTGCGCTTCGTGGCCGATGACGAGCTTGTGGAAGTCACTCCCCAATCCATACGTCTGCGCAAGACGGAACTCAGCGCCCTGAAGCGACGCCAGGCCGCCGGCAGAAAGATCCGCGCCGACGAGTACGCTCGGGCGGATGTCCGCTCCTGAGGCTCAAGCGCAATTTATTTTTGAGGAGATCCGTTCATTCCCACTTCACCGGCAATGCGACAACTTTGCTCTGCCCGTTGCGGATCATGAAGATTCTGTTCATTCACCAGAATTTCCCCGGCCAATATCTTAATCTGGTCCGCCATCTCCGTAATCAGGGAGGACACGAAATTCTCGGCCTGGGCGAGGCGGACAACATCCGCAAGCGGGGAGTGCTGCGCGGAATCTCCACTCTGGGCTATCCCTCTCCCCTGCCGGCAGGGCAGGGCGTCCATCACTATCTGCGAGGCATGGATGCGGCGGTGCGGCGCGGCCAGGCCGTGGCCCGGACGCTTTTCGCCCTGCGGGCAAAGGGGTATGTTCCCGATGTAGTCAGCCTGCATCCGGGATGGGGAGAAGGGCTGTTCGTCCGTGATGTTTACCCGCGTGTTCCCATCCTTGTGCTTTGCGAGTTTTTCTTCACCGCCGCAGGGGCGGATGTGGGTTTTGATCCGGAATTTACCGCCACTCTGGACGATCTCCTGGCTCTGCGCGTACGCAATGCGGTCCAGCTAATAACCCTGCACGCCGGCAGCGCCTTTGTCAGCCCCACCGCCTGGCAGCGTTCCCGCTATCCGGTCCTGTTGCGCCGGGAGATCCGTCAGATACACGACGGCGTCGATACGGACTACATGTGCCCGGACCCCCGCGCCACTCTTGTTCTGGTTCGCCAGGCAACCCCCGGGGAAAGCAGGGTTGCTGAAAACATCCTCCCCGGGCCGCTACCGGACGGATCCCTGGTCCTAACCCCGGGCGGCCGGACCATCACCTTTGCGGCGCGCAACCTGGAGCCGTACCGGGGCATCCATGCCTTTCTGCGCGCCCTGCCGGAAGTGCAGCGCAGGCATCCGGACTGTCAGGTGGTGCTGGCCGGGGGGGACGGCGTCAGCTACAGCCGGCGACCGCCCAAGGGTAGAACCTACAAGGAGATCTACCTGGAGGAACTCTCCGGGCGGCTGGATCTTTCCCGCATCCATTTTCTCGGCCGCGTCTCCTACGACTCCCTGAGGACAATCTTTCGGATTTCAGCCGTTCATGTATATCTGACCTACCCCTTTGTTCTTTCCTGGTCCGCGCTGGAGGCCATGGCCTGCGGCTGCCTTTTGCTGGCCTCGCGCACAGCCCCTGTGCAAGAAGTGGTTGTTCATAACGGCAACGGACTTCTGGTGGATTTTTTCCGACAGGACGAACTGGCTGATTCTCTGGACAGGGTTCTCCGCTCCCCCGGCGATTTCACCCCCCTGCGGGCAGCAGCCCGGAAAACAGTCATCTCGCGATATGGCCTCGCCGCCTGTCTGGAGGCCCAGGCAGGGCTTGTGCTCGGCCTGGCCGCCGCCGGAGGGGACAATTCGGGTTGAAACGTTCTACCAGTCCAGGGTGGCCTTGAAGGCCCGGGCCAGATCCTCAACCTCGGCCTCGCACACCGTGGCTGAGCCTTTGCGCAGCATAAGGAAAGAGGAGGACTCGACCGATCCCAGGCAGGCGGCGTCTTCTTCCTGAAAGCGCTTCAGCAGTTCTTCAAAGGCCGGGACTCCGTCCGGGGGAACGGTGACCAGAAAACGGCCGGCGGATTCGGCGTAGAGCAGGCCGGTGAGATCCGGTCCGCCCTCGGCAGCGGGAAGGGCCGGAACCAGATCGAGATCCACCGTCGCTCCCAGCCGGCCGGCCAGGGACATCTCTGCCAAGGCGACGGCCAGGCCGCCGTCGGAGAGGTCATGGCAGGCATTGATCACTCCTTCGCCGGCGGCCTGAAAGATCAGCCGGCAGCGGTTTCTGCCGCTTAGCAGATCCACTTCCGGGATGCGGCCTCCGGATAATCCGACCTGAGAGGCCAATTCCGACCCGCCCAGTTCGTCATGGGTCATGCCCAGCAGGTAGATGCGGTCGCAGGGCCGTTTGAAGTCTGGGGTCACAGCCCGGTTCACGTCCGGCAGATAGCCCAGAATAGAGAAAAGAACCGTGGGAGGTATGGAGATCCGGATTCCGCCCCCGCTGTAGTCGTTCTTCATGGAATCCTTGCCCGAAACGCAAGGAACGCCGTAGCCCAGACAGAAATGCTCCAGAGCCTTGCATGCGCGCACAAGTTGGGCCAGCTTGTACTCTCCGTCCGGATTGTCGGGGGAAGGCAGGGGATCGCACCAGCAGAAGTTGTCTACTCCGGCCAGACGGTCCGGGTCCGCGCCGGCTGAAACGGCGTTGCGTATGGCTTCGTCCACAGCGTTGGCCATCATCCAGTAGGTATCCGCATCGCTGAACTTGGGGCAGATGCCGTGGGCCAGGACTATGCCCGCCTCCCCGGTCAGCAGGGGGCGCAGGACGGCGGCGTCTCCCGGTCCGTCCCGTTTGGCCCCCACCAGAGGCTTTACCACACTGCCGCCCTTGACCTCGTGATCATACTGCCGGATAAGGTATTCCTTGCTGCAGATGTTCAGCCTGCCCAGCATAGCCAGAAGGAGATCCCTCTGAGCCTGAGGGGAGACGGGCGGGAAGGCGCCCCTTTTGCCGTTGTCAGCGGCGTTTTCCCCGGGCCGGGCCGGAGGCCGCCGCCAACTGGCCTTAAGTTCCATGCGGGGCACGCCGTCGTGGAGAAAGTCCATGGGCAGCCAGGCCACGGGCTTGTCCGCAAAGGTGGCGTGAAAATAGCCCGAGGTGGTGAATTCCCCGAGATCCGCGGCCTCCACGTCCATTGCTCTGGCCAGATCCATGAAGGCAGGAAGGTTTTCCGGAGGCACGGCCAGGGTCATGCGTTCCTGGGCCTCGGACAGCAGGATTTCCCACGGGCGCAGACCATCGTATTTAAGGGGAGCCCTGGCCAGGTCCAGGCGGCAGCCTCCGGAATCTCTGGCCATTTCTCCCACGGAAGAGGATAGTCCTCCGGCCCCGTTGTCGGTAATGGCGGTATACAGACCAAGGTCACGGGCCCGGATGATGCAGTCGTACATCTTGCGCTGGGTTATGGGATCGCCGATCTGCACTGCCGTGGCCGGGGATCCCGCGTGCAGCTCTTCCGAGGAAAAGGTGGCGCCGTGGATTCCGTCCTTGCCTATGCGCCCTCCCACCATGACCACTCGGTCGCCCGGACGGGCCATTTTTTCGTATCCCGGGCGGCCATGAAGGAAGCGCGGCAGCAGCCCCACAGTTCCGCAAAAGACCAGAGGCTTGCCCAGGTAGCGCTGGTCAAAGACCAGAGAGCCGATGACCGTGGGAACGCCGGACTTGTTGCCGCCGTGCTC
>JAISMK010000102.1 GCA_031276785.1 Desulfovibrio sp.
GCCCAGATTGGCCGGGAGCATCTGCGGGAGGATTCCGTGTTCACAGACAGGGCGGCGCCCGGCGGCGAGGAAAAACCCCTGCGGGATCGCCTTTGGCCGGATGAGGTAATGCCCAAGTAATTTAAAGGAGATAAAATCATGGCTAAGATACCGGCGATAACGGCGGCCAATGTCCGCACCCTGATGGACTGGGGCCAGTTTTTCAAGAAAGACGGCCGGCCCGTGGACATCATCGAGCTTATGAACCAGGAGGATACCATCCTGGACGACATCCTGTGGCGCGAGGCCACGGACTACGACGGGCACCGGACCACCATCCGGGCCGGTCTGCCCCAGATTTACTGGAAACGCCTGTACCGGGGCACGCCGGTGAGCAAGAGCCAGGTCACGGCCATCAAGGACCCCGTGGGCATGCTGGAAGGCCGCAGCGTTCTGGACGTGAAGCTGCTGGAAATCCACCAGAGCCAGGCCAAGGCCTACCGCGAGGGGGAGGCCAGGGCCTTTACCGAGGCCATGCGCCAAGAGCTGGCCACGGCCATCTTCTACGGCGACATCAAGGGCAACCCTGACGGCATTCACGGCCTGGACCCGCGCTACGCCTTCAAGAACGCGCCCCAGGTGGTGGACGCCGGGGCCGCCTCGGGCAACTGCACCTCCATGTTCGGCGTGGTCTGGGGGGAAAACGAGGTGACCGGCATCTTCCCCAAGGATTCCGTGGCCGGGCTGAAGCACAAGGCCATTCCCGAATACGACGCCTATGACGACGCGGGCGACGCCTTCCGGGCCGTGGGCGATCTTTTCTCGTGGCATGTGGGGCTTTCCGTGCGCGACTGGCGCTGCGTGGTCCGCGTCTGCAACATCCCCGTGGCCAACCTGGAACTGGCCAAGGGCGACGCCGGCTTTGTGGATCTGCACCGCCTGACCATCAAGGCCAAAAACATGATCCCCCCGGAGAAGCGCGCCCGCCTGAAATGGTATGTGAACCAGGAGGTGATGACCGCCCTGGAGCTGCAAAGCTCGGACGCGGGCAACGTGCATTTGCAGTACGGGGATCTGTTCAAGTCCAAGCCCATTCCCTACCTGCACGGCGCCCCGGTGCGCCAGAACGACGCCATCCTGACAACCGAAACGCCCCTCGCGGCCGCTTCCTGAAAGGAGATGAGGATATGATTATCGACAACCTGTGCGTTTTCAGCAATCCGGACACGGCCATAGCCAACGGAGCCGCCAGCGCCTCCGTCCCCCTGGGGCCTTATACGGGCAAGGGGCCGAACCCCGTGAACGTGACCGTCATCGTCACCACGGCCTTCACCCCGGCCGGGGCCACGGTCACCGCGATTCTGCAGCAGAGCGAGGACAACGCCGCTTTCGCGGACGTGGCCTCCTTCGCCCTGCCGGACCCCACCCAGGCCGGGGCCATGCTCACCTTTGCCCTCCCCTACAACTTCAAGGGGAAATACGCCCGCCTGAAGTACACCGTGACCGGGACCTCGGCCACGGGCAATCTGTTCGCCGCCGTGACCCGGGACCACTTCGGCCCCTATGAGGCCGGGCAGTATATCCGCGACGGCAAGGCGGCGGCGTGATGGCCGCCGTCCTGTACCGCGCCCTGGAGAAATGCCGGGTGGGGCGGCTGCGCCTGCCGGGGGAGGTCTTCCTCTGGGAGGAGTTTGAGCTGACGCCGGATTTCCTGGAGCGGGCGGAGGAATCGGGAGGATCGGGGGAAGAGGCGGCGCCGCCTCCGGCCTATCCCCTGCCGGAGGATCTGGAAGCGGCGGACCCGGGGGCGCAAGGCAAGCCCGCCGGGAAGAAAGCCCTGGGGCGGAAATGAGCGGCGGGAGGGGGCGGCCCCGGCCCCCTCCCTCTGGAGGAAGCTGTGAGCAAGGTCGCCGTCTGCAACATGGCCCTGCGCTTTTTCGGGCAGCCGGCCATTGTAAGCCTGGAGGACAACCGGCCCCAGGCCATCCACTGCCGGACCTTTTACGACACGGCCCTGGCGGAGCTTTTGCGCGAACACCCCTGGAACTTCGCCCAGAGCCGCAAGCGGCTGGCCTCCCTGCCGGAGGCGGAGGAATGGGCCGGAGAATACGAACTGGCCTACGCCTATCCGGAGGCCTGCGTGGCCGTGCATTTTCTCCTGGCTCCCGGCGGGGAGAGGAGCCGGCGCTTTACCCTGGGGAATATTGACGGCCGCAGGGCGATTTTAACCGATATTCCCCGGGCCGTGGCCGGATGCACCCTGTTCGCGGACGATACCACGGCCTACGACCCGGCCTTTACCCTGGCCCTGGCCCGGCGGCTGGCCTGCCTGATTCTCAAGGCCACCCTGAAGGGGGATTCCGCCCAGGCCCGCGAGGCGGAGCAGGAATACCGCCTGGCCCTGGCCGAGGCCAAAGTCTCGGACGCCAGGGAAGGACGGCCCTTCCAGGACGAAAACGGCTGGTGGAACGGCGGGCAGGATTTTTGGGAAGCCGGCATGCGCTGTAATTTCAAAGACAGGCAATGGTGACGGATGAGGTATGCCCTGAAAAACTTCACCGGGGGCGAGGTCAGCCATTCCCTGGCCGCCCGCTATGACTTGCAGAAGTTCCTGACTTCCTGCCGGCACATGGAAAATTTCCTCCCGGAGCTGCACGGGCCTCTGAGCCGGCGCAGCGGGAGCTATTTCCTGGAGGATCTGGGAGCGCCCGCCGTCCTGCTCCCCTTTGAATTCTCCTCCGACCCCAGCCAGAACTATGTGCTAATTCTCCAGGAGGGCAGAATCCGGGTGGCCCAGAAGTACGGCTATGTCCGGGACGGAGACGGGAATCCCCTGGAAATGGAGGCCCCTTACCTGGCGGGGCAGCTCTACGACCTGGATTACGCCCAGAGCGGGGATGTGGTCTATCTGGCCCATACCGCCCACGCCCTGCGCAAAATCATGCGCTACGCCCATACGGACTGGCGCCTTGAGCAGGTGGCCTTTGAGCCGTCCATTTCCCAGCCCGCGTCCGTGACCGTGGCCTTTTCCGGCGCCGCCGGGGGCTATCCCCTGCGCTACAAGGTCGCCGCCGTCAACTCCAAAGGCGAGAGCGGCCGGGCATCCCCCGGTCTGAACCCCAACGCCAAACACGCCAACGACTGGGTGGTGGGAGACTATGCCACCGTCACCTGGTCCGCCGTGGCCGGGGCGGAAAGCTATAACATCTACCGCGAGGACGCCGGGGCCTTCGGCTATGTGGGAACCTCCGAGGGCACCAGCTTCCGGGACGACAAATATGTGGCCGACGTGTCGGACACCCCGCGCGAGCCGCAAAACCCCTTTGCCGGCGGCAACAACCCCGGCGTGGTCTGCTTTCATCAGCAGCGGCTGGTCCTGGCCGCGCCGGCGGCGGAGCCGCAGAAATGGTACGCCAGCCGCACAGGCAACTTTGAGGATTTTTCCACCTCCCGCCCGGTGCATGACGACGACAGTCTGGAATTCCTGCTGGCTTCCGGCCGCATTGACAGAATCCAGTGGGCCGCGGCCTTCGGCGATCTGCTCATCGGCACCGCGGGCAGCGAATACAAGGCCATCGGCGCGGACCAGGGGGTAATCACCCCCTCCTCCCTGAACGTGCGGGAGCAGAGCTTCTGGGGCAGCATCAAGCTGCGGCCCCTGATCATAGGCAACTCCGTTCTCCATGTGCAGCGCCAGGGCAGCCGGGTGCGGGACCTGTTCTATTCCCTGGAGCGGGACGGCTACGCGGGCAACGATCTGTCGGTGATGGCCCCGCACCTCTTCAACAACCACATCATCCGGCAGTGGGACTACCAGCAGGCCCCAGGCTCCCGGGTGTGGGCCGTGCGCGAGGACGGCCTGCTCCTCTGCCTGACCTACCTCAAGGAGCATGACATCTGGGGCTGGTGCCGGGTGGGCACCCAGGGCGGATACAGATCCGTGGCCGTGACCGCCGGGGAATTCGAGGACGACGTGTATGTCGTGGCGGAGCGGGACATAGCCGGGCAAAGCCGCTGGTTCCTGGAGAGGTTTATGCCCTCCTGGCGCGGGCGGGTGGAAGACGCCTTTTTCGTGGATTGCGGCCTGTCCTACGAGAACCAGGAACAGCCCATCCAGACGGTGGGCGGGCTGGAACACCTGGAAGGCCGCCGGGTGGCCATCCTGGCGGACGGCTCCCCGGAGGAGGAGCAGACCGTTGTGGACGGCCAAATCGAACTTCAGCATCCCGCCGCCGTGATCCATGTGGGCCTGCCCTATGTCTCCCTGGTCCGGCCCCAGACTCCGGAGGCGGACCTGCAAAGGACGGGCAGCACCCTGGGCGCCGCCCGTAACTACGGCGACTGCATGATCCATCTCCTGGACAGCGTGGGCGGAAAATACGGACTTCAGCCGGACAGGATGTTCGCCCTCCCCTTCCAGCCCGAGAGCTACGGCCTGCCGGTTCCCCCTTTCACCGGCTTCCTCTCCTTCACCCCGGATCTTGCCCATACGCCGGAAGGAGAAATCTGGTTCGCCCAGGATCTGCCTCTGCCCTTTACCATAGCCGCCCTGGTGCTGGACGTGAAATGAGCCGTATAGCCGTTATCCCCTGCCGCCCGGAACACGCTAAGGAACTGCTTGGCCGGGGCCTGCGCCCGGCTGACGCGGCCGAGATCTGGAAGATCCGCGCCCTGCCCCCGGACAAGGGCCTGGAGGAGGCCCTGGCCGCTTCCCTGCTGGCCGTGACTGTTACGGCCGACGGCAAGGTGGCGGCCCTGTGCGGGGTGGCGGAAAAAAGCGCCCTATCCGGCGCGGGGGTGCCCTGGCTGCTGGCCCATGCGGACTTTGAGCGCCGGGAAACGGCTGTGACCCTGCTGCGCCTTTCAAGAAAGTTTATTGACCACTGGCTGAGGATTTTCGGCCGGCTGGAGAACATGGCCGATCCGGAACACCTTGTTTCCTTGAAGTATCTGGAAAATTTGGGCTTTACCCTGGAGTGGGGGCGGATGATCTCCGGGCCTCTGGGCCATCCCCTGGTTCCTTTCTGGAGGGCAAGAACATGTGTTGGGTAGCGGCCATTCCCATTGCCCTGACAGCGGCCTCCGGCCTGTTCTCCACCTATGCCTCCGTGCGGGACGTGAACAGCCAGAACGCCATGCTGGACTACAACGCCGCGGCCAACATGCAAAACGCCCGCATGTCCGTGGAAGAAGCCCGTTACGCCATGGGCCAGGCCGCCCGCAACGCTTCTGGGGAGCGCCTGCAAACAGGGGCGCTTATTGGGGCGCAGCGGGCTAAAATGGGCGCTTCCGGGGCCGTGGCGGGCGTCGGCTCCTTCCTGGATGTGGAGCTGTCCACCAGGGAGCAGGGAGAGAAAAACGCCATGTCCCTGATGCAGCAGGGGGACGTGGAGGCCTGGCGGCAGATGGTCCGGGCCGGGCAGTACGAGGATCAGGCCCGTTTGGCCCTGAAGCAGAAAAAAGACCCCGGCTTTGTCCTGGCGGGCG
>JAISMK010000049.1 GCA_031276785.1 Desulfovibrio sp.
CAGAAACGTTTTCTGCGGCAGGCAGGCGCCCGGAGGGCGTACCTCCGGCGCCGGGGAAAGGCTTTGCGCAGCTGCCCGAAACAGCTCAAGTAATACCCGGAGGAAAAAAGTAAAACTGCCCCAGGCGGACGGCGGCATCCCTGCTTACCCGCGTCGGAGCCGTTTACCCCCTGGCGAAAATCATCTGGCTTTAGGGGGAAAAATGGTCTATACTTACCCTTGGCTGAAGGTATTCAGAGCATAAAGGTACTTGAGCATGCGCGGGCTCTCCCGCATGCCGCCCCTTATATCTAACCGCAGGAGTGAATGGACATGGTACGTTTTATGACTCTGGAAGAGGCTGTGGCTCTGGTCAAAGATAACGATACGCTGGTGACGGAAGGTTTTATCCGCAACACATTTCCCGAACAATTGTCCAAGGCTCTGGGAGAACGCTTTCAAAAGACGGGATCTCCCAAGAACCTGACGCTGCTGTATGCTGCCGGCACAGGAGCCGGGGTAGGCACCGGTCCCGACCATCTGGGTAAGGAAGGCCTACTCAGGCGCGTCATCGCGGGGCACTGGAACCTTAGTCCTTCTTTGGGCAAACTGGCAGTTGAAAACAAAATTGAGGCATACAACCTTCCGCAGGGCACAATTGCTCAATTGTACCGCGATACCGCGGCGGGCAAAGTAGGCACCGTCACCCATGTGGGCCTGGGCACCTTTGTGGATCCGCGTCTGGACGGCGGCAAGCTCAACTCCGTCACCAAGGAGGACATTGTGGAAGTGGTCACGCTGGGCGGGCGTGAGCAGCTTCTGTACAAAGCCCATCCCATGAACATCTGCTTCCTCCGCGGCACTTACGCGGACGAAAAGGGCAATATCTCCCTGGAAAAGGAACCCGTCACTCTGGGCGGCGTATCCATTGCCCAGGCCGTCAGGAGAAACGGCGGCACGGTCATAGTCCAGGTGGGCGGAGTGGTCAAGGCCGGAACCCTGAACGCCAAGCAGGTGCGGATTCCGCATATTTATGTGGATGTGGTGGTCCAGGTGCCTTTTGCGGAACACATGGGCGAGGTGGATCCGAGCATGATCGAGGCTCACGCGGGCAACAGGCCCGTGCCCACCGGCTCGTTGCCCCCTCTGCCTCTGGATGAACGGAAGATTATCGGCCGCCGCGGCGCCTTCGATCTGGTGCCCGATGCTGTGGTCAACCTGGGCATCGGCCTGCCTGAAGCCATTGCTTCCGTGGCCAACGAAGAGGGCATAGGAGAATACATGACGCTGACTGTGGAGGCTGGTCCCGTGGGCGGAGTGCCCTGTGGCGGGTCCATCTTCGGCGCCTCCATTGACCCCGAGTGCATCTTGGATCAAGCCTATCAGTTTGATTTCTATGATGGCGGAGGGTTGGATCTGGCCTATCTGGGCCTTGCTGAATGCGATCAGGAGGGCAATATCAACGTGAGCAAAATGGGTCCGCGCGTCACCGGATGCGGCGGATTCATCAATATCACCCAGAACGCCAAGCGCGTATTTTTCTGCGGCAGCTTTACGGCCAAAGGGCTGAAGGTCAGGGCCGCGGACGGCAAACTGATCATAGAGCAGGAAGGATCTGTGAAAAAATTCCTTAAAAAGGTTAACCATATCACCTTCAGCGGCAAATACGCCGTCCAGGTCGGCCAGCCGGTGTTCTACCTCACCGAGAGGGCCGTGTTCGAACTGAAAAAGGACGGCCTGCACCTGATTGAAGTGGCTCCCGGCATTGACATTGACAAGGATATTCTGGCCCAGATGGAGTTCAAGCCGGTGGTCAGCGGCATCCCGAAGCTGATGGATCCCCGCATTTTTACGGATAAAATCATGGGGCTGGCCAAAAAGTAGCAGCCGGCGCGGCCCTT
The DNA here is from genome assembly GCA_031276785.1 of Desulfovibrio sp. Classification (GTDB taxonomy): domain Bacteria; phylum Desulfobacterota; class Desulfovibrionia; order Desulfovibrionales; family Desulfovibrionaceae; genus Frigididesulfovibrio. The sequence continues at coordinate 1,881 of JAISMK010000049.1, forward strand.
CGCGGGGCGTCAGGGCTGAGAAACCAAAAGGGGAAAGTGATTGTGGAGGGCGATGCCCTGCTTCTTTGTGATGTTTAGTGTAATTTAACTTTTAGAGCATTTTTCGCTTGAAATGCTTGCTTAACGGCGGGCAAAGCCCGCCTACAAGCATTTCGCGGCAAGGATTTAAAGACAAATCCTTGGCAGAGCAGTGCGACTTTTTCAAAGTTGAGCGGCTTTAAATTGCTCTGGCGGCTGCGCGGGCGGATATTCCATCCGTTTTTATAATCCTTCTACCTTTTGAGTGAGGAATTCATGAAAAAGATTGCTGTTTGTTACAAGTGGGTTCTTTCCGATACCGACATTCGCGTGAATGAAAAAACTCGCGAACTGGATATGGAAAAGACTAAACCCCAGGTCAGCGAGTACGACCGCAACAGTCTGGCCGCTGGCGTGGCTCTGAAGGCCGCCGCCGGCGCCTCCGAGATTGTCGGCGTGACCTGCGGCACAGCGGCGGAATCGTCCTCCAAGGACGCTCTGTCCCGCGGCCCGGACGCTGTTTATTTTTTGGATGACCCTGTCATGGCGTCCGCAGATTCCACCACCACCGCCAAGGTTCTGGCCGGAATGATCAAAAATATTCAGGATGTGGACGTAGTTATCTGCTCGGAGGCATCCAGCGATGAATTCGCGCAGCAGACCGGGCCCCGCTTGGCCGCTCTTTTGGGTTATCCTTCCGTCACCGGCGTTTCCGCAATTGCCGCCGACGGCGACTGCCTGACCCTGGACCGGAAAATGGCCGATGGCACGGAAGTAGTCTCCCTCAAGGTTCCGGTTGTCATCTCCACTGTGCCGGAAATCAAGGAAGCCCCCATTCCCAGCGTCAAGGACATTCTCGGCGCCAAGAAAAAGCCTTCCAACGCCCTGACCCTCGCGGGAATCGGCCTTTCCGCCGAGGCCGCAAAGCCTCTGTTCGCGATCAACAGCGTTCTGGCCCCGGAATCCAAACGCAAGGTTGTATGCATGAACCCCGAAGGGATCAGCATTGATGACGCCGCCAAGGCGCTGATCAAGCAACTGGCCTCGGACGGCATTCTCTAGTGTCTGCTCGCGAAAACAACGATAATTTTTCTGACGGCTATTTGGGCGGCTAAGGCTGTCGCCCGCCGCCCGCCCCTCCGG
>JAISMK010000130.1 GCA_031276785.1 Desulfovibrio sp.
GCGTACTAACGCCGGGCTTTAAGCCCGGCGCGCCGCTGCAGGCGGCGGAGCAAGCCGAAAACCACGCTTTTCGGCGCAGCGATCTTACCACTTAAAACGCAGTTTTAAGTGGTACATGGTACTAGGATTCCAGATAAAAATTGTCTCCTGCAATTTTTATCTGGAATCCGAATAACAGAGGAACAATGAAGTCTTTGTCTGAATATCCCGGAAAAGTGCTGTGGGAACGCGCGCATCTTTTCTTACGCGGTTGCGCCGCCTACGCTCTGATTCCGGCCCTGTGCCTGCCCGCGCCTGCCGCGTTCGCGCCTACGCAGGTCAACGCCGCCGCCTGCATGCGCTCCGGCCCAGGCAATGAATACAGTCTCTTCGGACAGGCGGGGCCGAATGTTTTCCGCTTCCGCGTGCTGAACGGCTTTGCCGGGTGCGTGGCCGGGCAGACGGTGCGGGCGGCGGCTGCTGGCGCGTATCTGGCCGACGCCGAGCCAACGCAACCCGCTACCCTGAACGGGAACGCCACGCAGCTCAATGGTCTGGTGGTGACGTTCAGCGGCGGCGGCTCTTTCACGGTTCCCGGCTCTCAGGGCTATCAGAGCGTTGTGAGCATGACGGTGAAGAAATACGCCAGCGGCGTGGAGGACACAAGCTGGGCACCGGGCGGCAGCGTGACCTGGACCGTGACTTCGGCCATAAGCGGTTTGTCCCTTGGAACGGAAGGCGTATGGAAACGCGCCGCATCTGCGAAGAATGGGCTGATGTGGGTGGCTTCCGCCACGGATTCCGTGCCCGGAACAACCGACTGGAGTACGGATATGATTCAGGGCGCGCCACCCGCCGGAGCTACGGCCTATCTGGCGGATATTGTGGGTTCCCGGACGATCACGGTGACGGTCGCGGACAGCGGCGACAGTTCCGGCGGCCAGACCTTCACCTTCGGCCAGGGGCCGTTGTCGGTGTTCAGCAAAACCGGGACGGGCGGCGTTGACTGGGCGGAAAAAAGTCAGGACATCGCCAGTTACCCGGCCAACGGCTTTCAAGATACGACCAACGTGTTCCCCGCCGCTTCTTTTTGCGGCGGCACGGTGAGAAATGACGTGACGGTCACAGGCTCTTCCGGCCCCGACAGTTCCGGGTTTACTCCGGGTGCAGGCGGTGGCTGGTCAGGAGAACACCTGACTGTTGGTGATACGTCATATAAGGCACGTTATGCCGAGCCATCCAAACTGGCGAAGCCGGATCAGTTGTTGGCGGTGTCTGTGTACCACGCGGGCTATAATTCCGGTGTGCAGCGCAAAGGGGCCGCTCAGGCGGCGGGTTGGCTGCCGCTTGGCGGCTATAATTATGCTTGGGCGGGCGAGGTGGACTTCTACGGCAACGGTTTCAACGCCGTGGTCGTGTATCTCGGCAACGGCGTCACCGACTACTGGCCCGTCGTCTTCTACGCCTACCCGGTCGCTGTTTGTCTTCCGTAGGGCGCCTTTTGTTTTTGTTTATGGGGGAAGCGGTGTCGAGCAGAAAAAATTTGGGGAATATTGATACGGATATGGACAGATCGGAAAAATTGCGCCTGGGCGCGGATGAAAAATGGTGCCATTGCTTCAGGCGCGGCGTGTTCGCGCGATTGTACGAGCGGTGCCTGCATTGGCTCAGCCTGACCGTGAACCCGTTCACCCATATCAATCCGGCGGGCTACGTCGTTTCCTGAATGTGCGGAAAACATCGTATGTTCTCCGTCCGCTTCCGGGACAGGGGGGATTGACACGGACGATGCGGCGGCTATATACGACCAGTCTACGCCGACGCGCTTTTCCTGGCGGGCAAAGTCCGCCTGCGCGCCTCCCGCGCCAAGGATCCGGGCGCTGAAGCAAGTTCACTTTGGAATTACTCTAAGGAAGCACTGATTAAATGGTCCCTAAGTTTGTGTAATAAGCGGGAATAGTTCAACGGTAGAGCGCAAGCTTCCCAAGCTTGAAGTTGCGGGTTCGAATCCCGTTTCCCGCTCCACTTCTTCAAAAAACCACACAGGCGAAAGGCGTCGCTTGGCGGCCGCCGCAAGCGATTTGCGGCGGCCTCGCGTTGCCTCCGGTCGCATGGCAGAGACCGTGCCATTTGGCCCTAGAGCAGTTTAACTTTGAAAAAGTTGGACTGCTCTAATTCCAATTCCAGGTTAAAAATGCTTTAATTTTTTGACCTGGAATTGGAATAACCGGCATAAGGAGTGGGCTTTTCCTGCTCCGGTTCCCAGCGCAGGCGGCCGGGGGCGGCGTAGGTCTGGAGATTCCTGCCCTGGCGCAGGACGCTGAAGGTGAGGACAAGATCCGCAGGCAGGGGAGGAAGGGCGGACGGCGGGGCCAGCGGGAAGACATCCCGGTGCAGGACGCCGGGAGTCCAACGGCTGGTGGGCCACATCCAGTCGCAGGGATCGTGCCACATGCCGAAGCCAAAGCCCATGTCCGGGGGTTTGCCCGCAGGGGTAGCCAGAATATATAACTGGTAGTCCATGTCTGTGGCGCTGCTCAGGCTCCAGTAGCTTTCCACCCATAGATTCCGCCGCCTGCCCATTGTCCGGCAGTTAGAGGGCACCCAGAAGCCGTGCAGCAGCAGCGGCCCCAGGCGGACGGGTTTGATGGCGCAGGACGCGGGCACGCGGAATACCGTCCATTCCGGCCGGGCTGTTCTGAGGGGCCGCGGGGCGGTCCCCGGTGTCCGGATTTCGGGCTTGAACGGCTCCGGCTCTGCGCCATGACGCGGAGGGGACAGGGAGATGACGGCGGTTCCCCCTTCCCGCCGGATGTCGGTCCTGAGAACGGAACACTTCTGGCTGAAGCGCTCCACCCTGTCCAGAGCGTCCTTGCCTGTGGCCGGCTCAGTGACGCCCTGGCTCAGGAGCAGAGGGTGGAAGCGAACCTCGGTGACGCCCTGGGCGGAAAAAGACAGGGTGAACAGGCCGGCGTCCGGGAAATTGGGCAGCGCGGCAGGAGAGAGCAGGGTGCCCAGATCGTAGATGATGGGGCGGTTTTCATAGATTTCCACGCCCTGCAGGCGCCGGGAGGAACAGCCCAGCACGGCGTCGGCGCCGGCGGCGATCAGGCTGTGCGCCAGGCCGATGGCGGCGGGAGTGGGGCCGGAGGGGTTGATGTCGCCCCAATACACGACCGCCAGCACAAGGTGGGCTTTTTCCCTGGCCAGGGCGATGCGCGGGATCATTTCCCGGTACCAGGCATCGGCATTGTGCGGCGAAAGATACCAGGTGCCGGATGTCTGGGGGCCGGCCGCGAAGCGCCGGGTGGAGGCGTCCAGAGAAAAGACCGCCGCTATGTAGTTGCCGATGGCTGCATAAGCTGGGGCCGCCGCTTCCTCCAGGTTCGCTCCGCTTCCCGCCTGGAGGATGCCGCAGGCGTCCAGATGGCCGATCTGCTCCAGCAGCGCGCCCTGGCCGTAGTCGCCGCTATGTCCGTTGGCCGTGGCCGCCAGGCGCACTCCGGCGGAGAGCAGGATTTCCAGTTGTTCCGGCCTGGCCCGGTTAAAGCGGGGGGCATTCCCGCCCTTGTTCCTCACGCAGGCGCCTCCGGCGGCGATCAGGCTTCCCAGGCAGACCAGGGAAAAGTCCGCCCGGCGCAAGAGGCCGACATCTTGCAGGGAGCGGGCATAGCCCTGTTGGAGGGCGATCCTGTGCAGGCGGCGCCCCAGGGTGACTTCCCCCCCGCAGGCGAGAACCGCCGCCGCTTCCGGAGCCGGAGGGGCGCCGCCTGCTCCCAAGGCGTTACGCTTTAGCAGAAAGGACACCACAGAGGTCAGCTTGTGCCCGGAACTCTTCACCAGAACGGTATCTCCGTCCCGCAGCCAGGCGTCCAGATTCTGCTGCAACTCCCTGGATCCCGCGAACCAGGCTCCGGGGATTTCATCCTTCAACGCTTCCCATACATTGCGCATCAGGGGGCCGCAGAGCAGAAGCCTGTCCAGCCCGGCCCGGCGTATGGGATCCACCAGGTCCAGGTGCAGTTGGACTTCATCTTCGCCCAGCTCAGCGCAGTCCCCAAGAAGGGCAACGCGGGAGGCGGGGTCCGGCGTGGAACCGCGCAGGGTCTCCAGCCCGGAGCGCATGGATCCGGGGTTGGCGTTGTAAGAGTCGTCCAGAAGCTCAAACTTTTTTTCTCCCAGCACAACGGTGTGCCGCCTGCCCCTGCCGGGAAGTTCCCTGTGCCGTGACAGAGCCTCCAGGCAGGGTTCTGGCGCGAGTCCCAGAGCATGCACGCAGGCCAGCGTGCCCAGAGCGTTGGCCAGCATGTGTTCGGACAGGGCGCAGGGGAAGCTTAAGGTGCGCCTTAGCAGCCGCACTGTGGCCCGGCCCCCGGCGTACTCCAGCAAGCGGATTTCCGCGTCCTTGTGCCGGCCGTAGCGCCACAGGGTCAGCTTGCGTTCCCCGGCCGCCTTTTCAATCACTTCATACTCGCGCATGTCCCGGTTCAGGACGGCGAAGGCGCCTTCCTTCATGCCGGAAAAGATCAGGCTCTTGAGTTCCGCCACCCGCCGGACGGTTTCGCATACATGCAGGTGGGTTTCGTGGATGGAGATGACCATGGCCACATCCGGCCGGACAAGGGGGGAGGAGAGCTGCAGGTTGCCGAAGGCCATTTCCAGAACCCAGAAGGCGAGATCCGGCGACAGGGAGGCCAGGTTTCGCCCCACGGCGCGGACCATGTTGCCCGAGGCCCGGGAATGATCCACTTCCCCGTACCGGGCCAGGGCTTCGGACACAAGGTGGGTGGTGCCTGTTTTTCCGGCGGAGCCGGTGATGGCGATAACCTTGCCCTTAAAGCGATCCCGGGCGTAACCTCCCAGATCCAGCAAGGCCCGCTCCAGATCCGGAACCTCCAGCACCGGAAGGCCGAAATCCAGAAAATCCTCAGCGTTTTCGCAAAGAATGCCGGCGGCCTCCGGGGCCAGGCGGCGAGCCTGCTCCCTGGTAAAACCGTTGGCGAAGCAGCAAAGCAGGGCTTCCGGATAAAACTGGCCGATGCCCCATACGGGTTCCCCGGCCTTCCAGCAGGCGGGCGCCTCCACTATCCAGTCGCCCGCAGTGGCCTCGGCCAGAGCATCGCGGGTCCAGTACGGCCGGGAGGAGTGCAACTGGCTCAGGCTGATGCCGTCAGCCTTCTCATAGGGAAAGGGATGGCGCGGGAAAGGAATGGCCGGGGCTGAACTGGAGCGCTTCATGGAAGTCCTTCAATGCCTGCTTGGAGATTTTTTAGAGCAGTTTAACTTTTATAAGTTGGACTGCTCTGCCAGGATTTGCTTGCAAATCCTTGCCGCGAAATGCTTGTAGGCTGGCTTTGCCCGCTGTTAAGCAGGCATTTCAAGCGTAAAATGTTCTAAAAAGATTTGCCGTAAAGCGCCGGAGCGGGCGGGCCTTTCCGCATTCAAACCCTTTTGCGACTTGGTATTAAGATAGGAAAAGAGAGGCGCGAGGTCAAGCCACATGCCCCGCCGACCGTGCCTCGCGCCTGCCGGATATTTTCCCGCCGGCTATTTCAGGGTATCCATCGCCTGGCGCAGTTCCTGAGCCATGTGGGTCAACCCCTGCACGGCGGAGGCGGACTGGGCCATGCCTCTGGTGGTTTCGCCGATCACCTGGTTGATTTCCTCGACAGAGCGGTTGATTTCCTCCGATGTCGCGCTCTGTTCCTCAGCGGCGGTGGCTATGGAGGCCACCACGGCGGAACTGGCCGAGGCCAGGGAGACAATTTCCCGCAGCGCCTCCCCGGAAGATTCAGCCAGCTTCGTGGCCGTGGTGACGCTTCTGACCGCGTTGTTCACTTCCTCCACATTAACTTGGGTTGAATGCTGAATGGCGTTGATGCTGGCGCTAACCTCCTGGGTGGCGGACATGGTCTTTTCCGCCAGCTTGCGCACCTCGTCGGCCACCACGGCGAAGCCCCGCCCGGCTTCCCCGGCGCGCGCCGCCTCAATGGCCGCGTTCAGGGCCAGCAGGTTGGTCTGATCCGCAATATCCGAAATAACGGTCATCACCCCGCCGATGCTTTCGGCCTGGGAGCCCAGAGAGTGCATATTGGCCTGCAGGGTCGCGGCCACCTTGTTCACTTCGTCGATGGCCTGCCGCAACTGGTTGACAACCACCGCCCCCTCTCCGGCCTTGGAATGTGTCAGGGCGGCCTGTTCAGATGCCTGGCCCGCGCTGCGCGCCACCTCCAGCACTGTGGAGTTCATTTCCGTCATGGCCGAGGCCGTGGAATCCACCCGGGCCCGCTGCACCTCAGTTCCCCGGGAAATTTCCTACACCTGGACGGAGATCTCCTCCGAAGCCTCGGCCACGCGGCTGGAAATTTCCGAAGCCTTGGAAGCCGCCAGAAGAATCTTCCTGTTCTGCGCCTTCGTGACCGTAAGATCGGTGAGCAACTGGAGCAGGGCAGCCAGGCGGTTCTCCTTGTCCAGCAAGGGAATGACCGTGTAGCTGATGTCCAGATCCGCGCCGCCGGGATGGGCTTTGGTTTCGCCGCCGGCGGGCTGCCGGGTCGCCGCCGCTTTGGCGAGCGCGTCCGCGCTGCCGCCGTCGTCTTCCCGGTTGAACATCTGCTTGCAGGTCTTGCCCCGGTATTCAGGCCCGGCCATGGCCACGGCCGCCTTGTTCATGTATTCGATCCTGGCGTCCTTGTTTAGTAAAATCACCGGGGAAGGAATGCTGTCGATAACCATGTTCAGCCGGGCGAGAATGGCGTTGGTGCCGTTGACGAGAATGGAGAAGCCGCCGTGATAGTTGCCGGCGTCCACCTTTTGGGCGATGTTCCCGCCCTCGATCTTCTTTTCCAATTGCAGATAATCGCTGAGAATCGCCTTCAAGGTGGCTGGAATCCGCTGGATGGCGGCCGCCATGTTGCCTATCTCCCCTTTTTCCCGGATGCCCGCGTCGCGTTCAAAATCACCGTCAGCCACCGCCGAGGCGAAGGCGGAAATTTTGTTCAGAACCGAAATCAGGCCGACAAGGATGAACAGGGCGAAGATCGCGCCCAGGATCAGGCCGAAGGCCGAAGAGATAAGCATGAAGCCCTGGGCGGCGTTGTTGGAGGCGATTATTTCTCCCCGCCGCCTGTCCCACTCCTCGCCGGCCTCCATGTTCAGCCTGCTGATTTTCTCTTCCAGCTCAGCGTCCCAGCCATAGGCCTGGGTCAGAACCGCTTCCGCCCGCAGCACCGCCCCCTTGTGCCTCTGATAGTTCTGGACAATGGCCTTGTACTGTTCCTGGTAGCGGGCGAAGGCTTTGGCCTCCTCCTCTGTGGCCAGGGCGGCGCGGAAACGCTCGTTTATGCCTCTGGCTTGCTCCAACAGCTTGTCCACCGCGGCGGCCCGCTCCTCCAGGCCGCGTTCCCGGAAGCTGTTCACGGCCGAGTTCAGGTCGGCCAGCAGGCGCCAGACGTCGTTCATCTGGCCCAGGGCCGCGGCGTTGTTCTCCCTGCGCGCCGCATCGCCTATCTCGCCCAGGATCTTGCGCAGAGCGTCAAAACCCGGATTCAGGACCTGCAGATGGTCGGCATACCAGGAGACAAAGGCGTTTTTCATCTGCCTGAGGGCCTCCACATATTCCCGCAGGCGGGCCACAGCCTGCTCCATTTTTTGCCTCCGCTCCGGCAGGACCGTGTATTGCAGAACACGCTCCACAGACGCCAGCGATTTTTCCTGGGCCGACAGAGCCTTATCCATATCCTCGCCTTCGGACAGGCGCATGAATTTTTCCAGATAATACGCGGAGGTATTGATATTGGAGATGCTCTCTTTGGCGTAGGTGTTGAGGGCCGCGATGCGGTCGAAATCCAGGAACAAGGCGGAGGCGGTACTCAGGCTTCTGTAGCCGATGACGGAAACGCAGGCCACTATGGCGATCATGGCCACAAAGCCGGTTATAATTTTAATTTTGGTGGTCATTGCTCCTCTCCCGTGAAACTGATTTAAAAAAAGCGGGCGCTGTTCTTCCGTTCGGCGGGAAACGGCCGGCCAGGGTATGCCCTTTGTTTACCTAGAGAATTTTACGCTTGAAATGCTTGCTTGACGGCGAGTAAAGCTCGCCTGCAAGCATTTCGCGACAAGGATTTGCAAGCAAATCCTTGCAGAGCAGTCCAACTTTTTCAAAGTTGAAATGCTCCATTTCTGCGGAAACCGGTAAACGCGAAACTTCTCTATTATGCACTGTAGCGCAGAGCGCGGGGGAGGGTCAAGCGGCTGCGGGCGGCTGGGGATCAGCTTGCGCCCTGCGGCTTTCCGCGCAGATCCAGGAGAATTCGGCGGGCCATGTCCGCCTGTTCCTCGCGGGTGCCGACAAGGCGGTCGATTCTGGCGTGCAGGACGCGCTTCAGGGTTTCGCCGAATTCCGGGCCGGGCGGAAAGCCCATGGCTTCAAGGTCGCTGCCGGAAATGTCCAGTCGCGCGTCCCGGAGGCTGGTGAGAAAAAGGGAAATATCCCGCCCTATTTCCTCTTCCTGATGGCCGGCCATGAGGAAGATCAGGCCCTCCGGCGCCAGGCCGCGCAGGCTGTCGTACAGGGCGCTCAACGGGAGGCCGCCCTGCCTGTGCAGAGCCGCAAGCCGGGATGCGGCCGCGCGGACGGCTTCGCGCAGGGCGAGAAAATCTTTCCCGGCCCGTTCCGTAAAGCTGAAACGCTCCAGCACGGCGGCGGTTTCCATGTATTTGGCCTCTGAACACAGGGCCAGCAGGTAGATGACCCAGCAGCGAGGAGCGGGGGTTCTGTACAGGAGCCTGTGCCAGGCCAGGGCCTCGTCCGCGTTGGCAATGAGGATGTCCTTGGCCGGGGTGAGCCTGAGCAGTGGGTGGATCATCTGCAACAGCTTCCAGCCCTCCAGCCGCCGCAGACAGGAGGAGGCCTCCCGTTCCTCCAGAACGTGCCGGAACTCGTTGAAAAGCCGCGCGCCCGAAAGATTGTCCAGCATCCGTAAGGACAAGGCGTTCTTGATCAGTCGCTCGGCCTGGGCGCTCAGCCGGAAGTGGAAGCGCTGTTCAAAGCGCACGGCCCGCAGGAT
>JAISMK010000114.1 GCA_031276785.1 Desulfovibrio sp.
CGCCGCAGCCGACAGATAAAAATTGCGGGAGGCAATTTTTATCTGGAATCCGAATCAAGAGGAGAACACCATGAAAAAGACATCCCCTGAAGCCCACGCGGTGGCCGCCTTACTCCCCGCCGCGCAATCCTCTCCGGCCCCGAAAGCCGGAACAGGGACAGGGGCCGTCCGCCCCCTGGAACCCGGCCTGCCCTGTCTGGTGGCGGACATCGCCCAGGCGGAACTGGGCCACAGGGAAATGCAGCTTGCCGAGCGGGAAATGCCGGGCCTGATGGAGCTGCGGGCCAAATACGGCCGGAAAAAACCTCTTAAGGGTCTGAAAATCACCGGCTCTCTGCACATGACCATCCAGACGGCCATGCTCATCCAAACTCTGCGCGACCTGGGAGCGGATCTTCGCTGGGCCTCGTGCAACATCTTTTCCACCCAGGATCATGCCGCCGCCGCGGTGGCCGATGCCGGGCTGGCCAGAGTTTTCGCATGGAAAGGGGAGAGCTTGGAGGACTACTGGTGGTGTACGGAAATGGCCCTGACCTGGCCAGACGGCTCCGGACCCGACCTGATTGTGGATGACGGCGGCGACGCCACTCTCTTCATCCACAAGGGAGTCCAGGCGGAGCGTAACCCCGCCCTGCTGAAAAAAAAGCCGGCCAACAGGGAGGCGGCCATCATCCTGGACCGTCTGGCGGCATCCCTTGCCGCTGACCCCGGGCGCTGGACGGCTGTGGCCGCCAAAGTCCGGGGCGTTTCCGAGGAAACAACCACCGGCGTCCACCGTCTCTACCAGATGCAGAAGGAGAAGACGCTGCTTTTTCCGGCTATTAACGTAAACGATGCCGTGACCAAATCCAAGTTCGACAATCTTTACGGCTGCCGGGAGTCCCTGGCGGACGGCCTCAAGCGGGCCACGGACATAATGGTGGCCGGCAAGATCATCGTGGTCTGCGGCTATGGCGACGTGGGCAAGGGCTGCGCCCAGTCCATGCGCGGTTTCGGCGCCAGGGTGCTTATTACGGAGATAGACCCCATCTGCGCCCTGCAGGCGGCCATGGACGGCTTTGAAGTCACCACCGTGGAAGAGGCCCTGCCTGTGGCCGACATCTACGTCACCGCCACGGGCAACTATCGGGTGATTACCGGAGAGCATATGCTGCGGATGAAGGATGAGGCCATCGTCTGCAACATCGGGCATTTTGACAATGAAATAGACATGGCCTGGCTGGAAAACACCCCTGGCTGCATCAAATCCCCCATCAAGCCGCAGGTGGACAAATGGCTCCTGCCCTCGGGCCGTTCCGTTGTGGTGCTGGCCGAAGGCCGGCTCATGAACCTGGGCTGCGCCACGGGCCACCCAAGTTTTGTCATGTCCAACAGCTTCACCAACCAAGTGCTTGCCCAACTGGAGCTGGCCACCAACAAGAACCTCAAACCCCTGGTCTATACCCTGCCCAAGCACCTGGACGAGGAGGTCGCCCGCCTGCATCTGCCCCGTCTCGGCGCCAGGCTTACCACCCTGACGCAGGAACAGGCTGATTATATCGGAGTGAAGGTGGAAGGCCCCTATAAGCCGGATCACTACCGCTACTGAATTCCAGAGCGGTCCAAAAGGAATGGCTGTGGTCGCGGGCGGGCTTTGCCCGCCGTCAAGCAGCAATCTCCAGGCGAAACCGCTTCCGCGTCCCGGCGCGTCACAGCATTCCCGCGCGCCAGTTGAATTCCCCGGGCCTGGGGGCCTGGGTCAGGCGGGCGGGCGGATGATCCTGCATGGAAATGAAGACGGTATAGCCGGCTTGTTCCAAGGCGGGGCGACGGGCGGCAAGGTCCAGCGGCCAGGCGGGATATATCCAGGTATTGGGGCCGTAGCGGCGCATCCAGAATTCCTCGCCTCTGGGGCTGGCGAAGGCCTCCCCGGCCTTGAGGGGCGGGGCGCTGTGCCGGGCGATGCCCACGGGCCAGAAGCCGGACAGGACTATGCCCAGAGGCAGCGGGCTGCCGGCCGGCAGAGAAAGAAGATCCCCTTCTCCCAGTTCCGGGCTGACAATGGCCAGGGAAAATCCGGCGCGGGCCAGGACGCCCAGAGCGAAGACGTTGGCGCTGTTGCAGAAGGGGCCGGCGGTGAGCGCCAGATCCCGGTTCTTGGGGAAAAAGGCGATCTGCCAGGGAGCGTTGCACACCACATGGCGGGCGCCGCCCCGTAGAATGCGCTGGATGAGGTCGGCCCAGAGGTCTTCCTCCTCCGGCCAGATTACCGGAGGCAGCCACCAGGAAATGCGGCTGAACAAGGTCCGGGAGACTTCCCGTACCGCCTTGGGAGAGAGCCACAGGCCCTGAACCGCGCCCGGCCGTATCCCGGCCCTGCCGGCGCGGCCGTGGGGCAGGGAGGACAGCAGCAGGACATCCAGGGGTCGGCCCCGGCGGAGGCGCGCCGCAACGGGCGGGACGGCGCGCAGGCCGGGCACGTCTTCCTGGCGGCTGGCCCGCAGGGGGGCGCGGGCGGCGAGATCCTCTTCCCATTCCGCCAGAACGGCCAAAAGTTCCGGGGACTGGCGGTCAATGAGGAAAACCGGCGTGCCGGGCTGCGGTAGCCTGGCCCGCGGCAGGCTCAGGGGCAAGGCTTCCCCCTCAGGCACCCTTCCGCTCAGGGGGAGGGTGCAGTGCCAGGGCTCATCCTCATGCCCGATGCGGAGCAGATCCCGGGGCAGGAGAGGAATGGCCGGGCGCAGTTCGCGGCCCCCGGCGGCAGTGCCGCTGATGAGGCCGACCAGCAACCCGGAGCCGGTCCTGAGACGCTTTTGCGCCGGCGGGGGAACGGGGGAGCCGGCGGACGGGAAAAACGCCCGGCTGCTCTGCCGGCCCAGGGACATTTTAAGAATTTCCAAAGCCTCGCGCACAGCCTCCCTGTCTTCTGGAGAATCACGCAACAGCCGGTAGGCTGTGGTGACATAGTAGACATAGTGCGGGCCTTTTTTCCGGCCCTCTATCTTCCAGGCGCGCAGGCGCGGCAGGGCCGGCAGGAAGCTGGTCCGGACGTCCAGGGAAAGATCCCCGCAGGAGAAGAAGCGGCCCTCCTTGCCCTTCTGGCGGTAGACGCGGCGGCAGGGCTGCACGCAACGGCCCCGCAGCCCGCTCTTGCCGCCCAGATAGCTGGACCACCAGCAGCGGCCGGAAACGCAATGGCATAAGGCGCCGTGGACGAAGATTTCCAGATCCAGCCCCTGCGGACAGAGGGTGGCCATCCGCCGCGTTTCTTCCAGAGAAAGCTCCCGCGGCAGTATGACCCGTTGCACCCCCAGATCCAGGGCGGCCCGCAGAGCCTGGGGATGGGTGGCGTTGGCCAGGGTGGACAGATGCAGCTCGCCCTGGAAGCCAGCCTGCCGGGCCAGGTCCAGCATGGACAGATCCTGAATGATCAGGGCGTCCGGGGCCACATCCAGCGCCAGGCGGCGGACCAGGCGCAGGGCATGATCCGGCTCGGAGGGTTTGATCAGAGAGTTCATGGCCACATATATCCTGCGACCCTCGGCGTGGGCCAGGTCCGCAAGGCGGGCCAGCTCCCCCGTGCTGAAATTCGCCGCCTGCATCCGGGCGGAAAAATGCTTCAGCCCCAGGTAAACGGCATCCGCCCCGGCGGCCAGAGCGGCCAGGGCCGAGCGCATGTCCCCGGCAGGGGCGAGAATGTCCGGCCGCGCCGGCGGGGGTTCAGGCTTGTCTTCCATCATGTTTCATGCCATGATATGTGAAAAAGGGAACAAGCCCGCTTCAGCCCCTGTCGGTCCCGGAACGCGGCGCACAGGCGGCCGCTCCCCGGCGGCGGGACCGGGCGCGCGCCGGCCGGCCAAAGGCGCCGCCGCCCTGCGGGAGGAAAGTTTTTCTGGTTTTTCACCAAAAACCTCTTGTTGAGACGAGTATGGCCCACCCCCTTCTCAGCCGGGAAACCGTCCTGGATCTCGTGCCCTTCGGAGACTCCTCGCAGGCGGGGCGCTATGCCCTGCGTCTTTCCCTGCCCAAATGGGAGGCCTGGAGTCCCGGCCAGTTCGTCATGATCCGGCCTGTGGAACCGGCGGCCGATGTGCTCCTGCCCCGGCCCTTTTCCATTTGCCTTGTGACCAGACGCGATCTGGTTCTTTTTTTCCAGGTGGCGGGGCGGGCCACAGCCGGCATGGCCCGGCTCACCCCCGGATCCCGGGTTGTCATCTGGGGGCCTCTGGGCAGCCCCCTGGCCGTGGAACCACATGTCCCCACCCTGCTCCTGGCCGGAGGCATGGGGATTGTTCCCTTTATCGGCTATGTCCACCAGCACCCCACCCCTTGGGAACTGAGCATGGAATTCGGGCACCGGCTGCCCCTTTCCTGCTACCCCTTTGACAGTGTCAATGAAAAAATTCTGGTAGACCCGCACCTGGAAAAAACTCCGTCCCACCGGGACGCCTTTCTGGCTTTTGTGGACGCCCGCATCGGGGAATATGCCGCCTCCGGCCTGATCCTGGCCTGCGGACCCGCGCCTTTTCTCCGGGCTGTGCAGACCTCCGCCCTGCGCCACCGGGCCAGAACGCAGCTTTGCCTGGAAACCCGTATGGCCTGCGGGGTGGGCGCCTGCCTGGGCTGCGTGGTCCGGGCCGTTGTCCCCCAGGATCCCGACATCGCCCGGCCGCTCCGGCCGGATTACCCGGCCCCCTCCGCCCTCCATGTGCAGACCTGCACCTGCGGCCCCAGTTTCTGGGCGGACTCCATCCTCTTCTGACCTCCGGCACGCCATGAATAAACTCGCCGTCACCCTTGCCGACCAGCATGTCTCCCTATCCCTGAAAAATCCCGTACTCACCGCCTCAGGCACCTTTGGCTACGGCCTGGAATTCGCTCCCTACGGCGATCTCAGAAAACTCGGCGGCCTTGTTGTCAAGGGGCTTTCCCTGGTGCCGCGCGACGGCAACCCCATGCCCCGCATCGCCGAAACGCCCTCCGGCCTGCTTAACTCCGTGGGCCTGCAAAACTGCGGGGTGGAAGCCTTTCTGCGCCACAAACTGCCGCTGCTGCCTTCCGCGGATGTCCCCATCATCGCCAATCTCTATGGGGCCTCTGAAGAAGACTTCGCTTCCCTGGCCGGCATTCTGGGGGCGGAACCCGCCATTGCCGCCCTGGAGGTCAATGTCTCCTGCCCCAATGTCAAGCAGGGAGGAGCGGCCTTCGGCCAGGATCCCTTCGCCGCCGCCGCCGTCACCGAGGCCGTGCGCAAGAACGCCGGGGACAAGCCCGTCATTGTCAAGCTATCTCCCAACGTCTCCGACCTTGCCGCCATCGCCCGGGTCTGCGAAGCCGCCGGAGCCACGGCCATTTCCTGCATCAACAGCCTGAGCGCCATGGCCGTGGATCTCGCCGGCAGAAAACCGCTTCTGGGCAACGTCCTGGGCGGCCTTTCCGGGCCGGCCGTCAAGCCCGTGGCCCTGCGTTGCGTCTGGCAGGTCTGCCGCGCCGTCTCCATCCCCGTCATCGGCGTCGGCGGCATATCCTCCGCCGAGGATGTGCTGGAATTCATCCTTGTCGGCGCCACCGCCGTGCAGATAGGCACCGCCAACATACTCAGGCCGGACAGCGTCTTCCGGATTGTTCAGGATCTTCCCGCTGCCTGTGAAAAATACGGCGTGGAACGGTGGGAGGATCTGCGGGGAAAACTGGCGGTTGACTAGAGCAGTTTAACTTTGAAAAAGTTGGACTGCCCGGCAAGGATTCGCAGGCGATTCCTTGCCGCGAGATACTCGTATGCGGGCTATGCCCCGCCGCAGGAGCATCTCCCGCGTTAATCGCTTCAGATTAATTCCAAAGTGGAATACATTTAATCCCTATAACATACTGATATAAAACAGTTTTGCTGGAGAAAATATTTTGAGATACCCAAAAAAATACCCAAGAATCAAGCCCATGAAAAAATAGTTCTCCGGGTCATTTTGGGCATACTTTTTCTCACGCCGCTTCATACAGTTTTCACAGCCAGGGCATGTGGCGGAACATAACAGAAGGCTTGCATATTGACAAGGTGAAGGTCAGCGGCGGGATGTTTTGTCCATCAAATTGAGCCTGTTGGCTCTGTGCTGCCGTTCCAGCTTTGTAACGCCAAGGGTTTTCACGATCCATTCAAGAAGCGGGATGGTGGAATAGGCAACGGATCGGCCTATCATATAGGCGATCTCCGGCCCTTCCCCCTTGTGGTCGGCATTGCACAGGGTCTGTGGCGCGACAACTCCGCCCAAAAATCTGTCGATCTGTTTACGGGCTATGACAGGTGGGAGTTTTTCGGCCAGTGTCCGCACAAATTCCTGTTCTTCATCCGTCAGCGGTATCTCGATGGGCATGGCCGACTCTCCTTGCGCCTTTGTCCCGGCACTACAGACATATCGGCCAGTATTACCTAAAAAATAAGTATAATACAATGCTGTATGAAAATTGCGGCTGCCTACCTCGGCCTACCTTGAGATTTTTACTGTTGATTTTATTTGCTAAATTTTTCCAAAAAAATTTTGGCCTGTCGCGTGGTTTTTATGTATTGAGGTAGCATACCCCGCATATTTTTACCTGTAACCGCTAATTTTTTGCTCTCAGCCGGTCCTGAGTGAATAACGGATCAGGCTGCGCCTTTATAGAAGATACAGCTTGATTTTTATGTACGGAAAGAGTAGGGCTTGAATGTCCCGCAAGGGACAAGA
>JAISMK010000183.1 GCA_031276785.1 Desulfovibrio sp.
TTGGAAGAAGACCCATTATCTTGCAGGTCATTCCCAAATATACCGCTCGGTTCCGTATTCCGATCCCAGCCAGGAGGAACGCCTTTCCGCTGCCAACGGGTATCGGGCAATGAGTTCGCGCGCCCCGGCGCACTCCGCCTGGTCCGTGATCAAGCCTGAGCCTCCCCGGCGAATGACAAGGCCGTCGGCATCGCGGCACAACTTCGGGTCGTCCAGTTGAGCAACGAGTTCCGCGCGCCGCCGGCGGGCTTGCTCCGCCAGCGTTTTCCACTCGCCGGCGGGCAGGAGATCGCCGCCCGCGCGCATATATCCGGGCGCGGCTCGCAGCCAACGCTCGTCGCCGGAGCGGCCATAGAGTTCCAGCATCAGCGCGGCAACGGCGCCTTTGGGGGTGTGTCCCGCATGCCTTCCGACCGCGTACAGGCCGACCAGGGCTTCGACCGCGGCGCGGCGGGTATCCGCGCTTTCGCAGCGTTCCCAGATTTCCAGAATGGCCAGATTCAGCGGCGTTTGCTTGGGCGGATTCGATGGAGAGGGGTCCCGGAAAAAGGGCGCCCACGCGGAACCGGGCCGCACATCCTGGTATAAAAAATACTTCACCCCGAAAGATAAGTAGTACATATTGATGAACACCATGTTGTCATAGAGGGCCGGCCGGTCGGAGGTCCGCCGCAGTTCCAGGCTCGCGGCGTCCGTCAGGCGGCGGGCCAGTTCCAGGCGCTCCCCGTCCGTCGCCGCCGCCCGGCCGCCGGCCATGCCGGCCATGATCCGATAGTACCAGTTGGGGCCTTCCGCCCCCCGGACAGACACGGCAAAAGCCTTGGCGAAAAGGCGCTCTTTTTCCGCCGGGTCTTGCTCCACGAAGGCGGCGAACTCATAGGCGGAGGCGAGACAGAGTTCCGCCCGCGCGAGCGCAGACGCGTCGCCATGCTGATCGAGGCGTAAACGGGCTTCTTTCGCGGCGTCCGCCAGCTCGGCCAGGGCGCGCTCGTAGGCCGGAACGAGGAGCGCCGCGACCCGGCCCGCCAGCTTCCATTCGTCCGGCGAAGAGAGATGCAGGCGCGCGGGGAGCAGGGTCTGCGTCAGCGCGCTCAGCAGCATGGCCGCGCTGACGCCGTCCCCGGCCTTGGGCGACTTTATGAAATGCGCCGCGTCGGCAAGGACCGCGGCATACTGTCTATCGGTCAGGGGCTCCTGCAGCAAGCCTCTGCGCACGCCCTGATAAACCTTGCGGCTGCGTTCGTCGTCCAGCGGCAGCGGCTGCTCGCGCAAATGGCCGACGATTCTTCCATATGTTTCCCAAGGCGGCGGCGCCGACAACGCAGAGGCAGCGTCCTCGGGGTCGAATTCCCAGCAGATGTCAACGAAGGCATCCGGGCAGTTGCTCCTGCCGTAGCGCTCCCGACTTGATGCCTCCCGCCACTTGCGGTCCGCTTCTCTAGCGCGGTCCTCTGCGATGCGATCCGGGATCGTGATTACATACGCGCCGGCCAGTACCGCTCCTTTGAGCGTATCCTCGCATCCGGCGCAGACAAGGCACAATAGAAGAACGCAGGTAATGGTTTGAACGCGCATGGGCCTTCCCCCGGTTACATTGATCGATAGCCGCAAGGACAAGATCCACTTGTGAATGCAGAGCTGGTCCCCGATGTTCGGACAGGTTTCAGCGTTTTCTCTGCTTGTCTTTTCCCTTATCAGGCCGCCTTTAGCAAGTTATGTTCATGGCGCATGTCCGGGGTTATGCCGCCCAAGGCGGTATGAGGCCGGAGCCGGTTATAGAAGTCGATCCATCTCCCGATACCCGCGCGGGCCGGACGAAAAAAACCGGGAAAACTACTTGCCTTGACGTGCCTTAAGAAATATAAAGAGTCATCATTTTGTGTTTTCTCGTGACTGCTTGCTCCCCGGCCAAGGCACATGGCAGGAGGTACGCTATTTGAAAACAGTTCCTGTGGAAAAGGCCGAAGGGCTTATTCTCTGCCACGACATCACGGAAATCAAAGACGGAGGCAAAGGTCCCGGTTTCAGGCGGGGCCATGTGGTCCGCCGCGAAGACATTCCCCACCTCCTGCGCATCGGCAAGCGCCACCTTTACGTCTGGGATACCGAGCCCGGTCTGGTGCATGAGGATGACGCCGCCCGGCGCATCGCCGCCGCCATCTCCGGACCGGGAACATGCTGTACCGGGCCCTGCGAGGGGCGCGTCAACCTTACGGCCGCCTGCCAGGGCCAACTGACCGTCCATCTGGATCTTCTTGCCCAGCTCAACAGCATCCCCCACGTCACCATCGCCACCAAGCGCGCCCTGCGCGAAGTCCGCCCAGGGGAAATCCTGGCCGGAACCCGGGTTATCCCCCTGGCCGTTCCAGAGTCCACGGTGGCCCTTGTGGAAAACTGCTGTAAAAAC
The DNA here is from genome assembly GCA_031276785.1 of Desulfovibrio sp. Classification (GTDB taxonomy): domain Bacteria; phylum Desulfobacterota; class Desulfovibrionia; order Desulfovibrionales; family Desulfovibrionaceae; genus Frigididesulfovibrio. Next base: position 2,408 of record JAISMK010000183.1, read on the forward strand.
ACGGAGCCTCTCCTTGCCGTCCAGCCTTTTCTCCCTCTCCGCGCGGGCATAGTGATCACCGGCAGCGAGGTATACAGCGGCAAGGTGGAAGACGCTTTCGGCCCGGTTCTGCGGCGCAAGTTCGCCGCCTGGGGATCACCCGTTATTTTCCAGGAAATCGTGCCCGACGAGCCGGGCCTGACGGCTGACGCCATCCGCAGGGCCTTGAGCAACGGCGCCCAGTTGGTGGTTGTTTCCGGCGGCATGAGCGTTGATCCGGACGACAAAACCCCTGCTGCCATCCGCGCAGTGGGGGGGGAAGTCATCACCTACGGCGCTCCTGTCTTTCCCGGAGCCATGTTCATGCTGGCCTACAGGGAAAACACCCCCATCCTCGGCCTGCCCGGCTGCGTCATGTACAGGCGCGCCACCATTTTTGACGTAATCATGCCGCGCATCCTGACCGGCAGACGCGTCACGCCCCATGACATAACAAGCCTCGCCCACGGAGGCCTGTGTGCTTCCTGCCCGGACTGCATTTATCCGCATTGCGCTTTCGGTGTCTGACTGTGTTTTCTCCTCCGGCCCGGCGCCAGGCCGGGTCACACCTGCCGGGGTCAGCCCCCAAGGAGTTTCCCATGATCCAGAAACAGTTTTCCGTCAATGGTGTTGAGCGTACTGTCTTTGTGGACCCCGACGCGGTTCTGTCCACAGTCCTCAGGGAACAGCTCGGCCTTACCGGAACAAAAGTCGGTTGCGGCGAGGCTCAATGCGGGGCCTGTTCCGTCATTGTGAACGGCAAGGTGGTCCGCTCCTGCGCCCTGCGCATGAAACGCCTGGCTGATTTCGCCGAGATCACGACCATTGAAGGCATCGGCTCCCCGGACAACCTGCATCCCCTGCAAAGGGCCTTCATCAAGCTCGGCGCGGCCCAGTGCGGTTTCTGTACCCCGGGATTCATCGTTTCCGCCAAGGCCCTGCTGGATGAAAACAAAAATCCCAGCCGCGACGAGGTGCGCGACTGGTTCCAGAAAAACAGAAACGCCTGCCGCTGTACCGGCTACATTCCCATAGTGGATGCGGTTATGGCGGCGGCCAAGGTGCTGCGCGGCGAAATGCGGGCGGAAGAGCTGGATTACAAGGAACCGGCCGACGGCTCTGTCTTCGGCAGCTACCGTCCCCGGCCCACCGCCGTGGCCAAAGTCACCGGCACCCTGGATTACGGCGCCGACCGCGGTCTGAAATTGCCCGCGAACTCCCTGCACATCGCCCTGGTGCAAGCGGAGGTTTCCCACGCCAACATCAAGGGCATCGACACCTCTGAAGCGGAGAAGATGCCCGGCGTCTTCAAAGTGATCACCCACAAGGACGTCAAGGGCAAAAACAGGATCAACGGCCTGCCCGCCGTCCCCTACAACAAGTGCGACGGCTGGGACCGGCCCATCCTCTGCGATACCAAGGTGTTTCAGTATGGCGACGCCATTGCCATGGTCTGCGCCTCCACCTATGACGAGGCCGCGGCCGCCGCCAAAAAGGTCAAGGTGGATCTGGAGCCCCTGCCCGCCTATCTGAATGCCCGGGCGGCCAAGGACCCCGACGCCATTGAAATCCATCCCGGCACCCCCAATGTTTTTTTCACCCAGAATCTGGAGTGGGGGGATGATCCCGAGCCGCTTTTCGCCCAGGAGGGGGTGGTGACGGTGGAAGAACGCGTGGGCACCAGCCGCCAGCCGCACCTGACCATTGAGCCGGACGTGGGCTTTGCCTGGCCTGACGAGGAAGGCAGAATCCATGTCTATTCCAAATCCATCGGCGTCCACCTGCACCAGGCCATGATCTGCGAGGGCGTGGGCCTTGCCTCCGATCAGCTCTTTGTGGCCAGCAACCCCATGGGCGGAACCTTCGGCTACAAGTTCAGCCCCACCATGGAGGCCTTGGTGGCTGTGGCCGCCCTGGCCACCGGCCGGCCGGTCTTTCTGCGCTATACCTATAAACAACACATGCAGTACACCGGCAAGCGCTCGCCCTTCTTCTTCAACATCAAGATGGGGGCGGACAGGAAGACCGGCAAAATCGTCGGCCTCAAGTACGATTTTGACATGGACCACGGACCATATTCCGAATTCGGAGATCTTCTGACCCTGCGCGGCATTCAGTTCACCGGCGCGGGCTATGACATCCCCAACGTGCGCGGCCAGGGCAGGGCCATCTTCACCAACCACGCCTGGGGATCGGCCTTCCGCTCCTACGGATCTCCCCAGGCTTTCATGGCGTCGGAAACAATTGTGGACGAGCTGGCTGCTGAACTGGGAATGGATCCGCTGGAATTCCGGGCCCTGAACGCCTACCGGCAAGGCAGCGTAAACCGGAGCGGCCAGCCCCTGGACTCCCATTCCCTGCCCAAAATGTTCGACGCCTTGCGTCCCAAATACAAGGCCGCCCTGGAAAAGGCCCGCAAAAACTCCACGCCTGACCGCAAAAAGGGCGTGGGCGTCTCCGTCGGCATCTACGGCTGCGGCCTGGACGGTCCGGACTCTTCCGCGGCCTATGTGGAGATCCACCCGGACAACACCATTACAGTGGGATCTTCCTGGGAGGATCATGGCCAAGGCGCGGACGCCGGAGCCATCGGCGTGGCCCACGAGGCCCTGCGGCCCATGCGCGTGGCGCCCGAACGTCTGCGCTTCACCTGGCCGGACACCTTCAAGACTCCGAACTCCGGGCCTGCGGGCGGCTCCCGCTCCCAGGTCATGACCGGCAGCGCCATCCGCGTGGCCTGCGAAGCCATGCTGGCCGGCCTCAAAAAAGCCGACGGCGGATATATGACCTACGAGGAAGCCGTCAAGGCCGGTAAACCTCTGCGCTATGAAGGCGCCTATTCCGTGCCCGGCGTGCCCTGCGACGAAAAGGGACTGGGTAAGCCCTTCATGGTCTATATGTACGGCATCTTCATGGCCGAGGTGACGGTGGAGACGGCCACAGGCAAGACCACCGTGGACAAGATGACCCTCATGGCCGACGTGGGCAAGGCCAACAACCGGCTGGTGCTTGACGGCCAATTGTACGGCGGCATGGCCCAGGGCATCGGCCTGGCCCTGTCCGAGGACTTTGAGGACATCCAGAAGCACGTCTCTCTGGTGGCTGGCGGCCTTCCCTTCATCAAGGACATTCCCGACAACATGGAACTCGTCTACTTTGAGGAACCGCGCGAATACGGCCCCTTTGGAGCCGCCGGCTGCGGCGAGTTGCCCCTTTCCTCGCCGCATGTGTCCATTCTGAACGCCATCTTCAACGCCAGCGGAGCCAGGGTGACCCAGATCCCCGCCCGGCCCGAGGTGGTGCTGAAAGCCCTGAAGGACGCCGGAAAGTAGAACGCTTTATTCCTATTCGCCATCAAACATGTACTTGTGTCTAACGGCGAATCGGGATCCTCGACAGTATGCCGCGGCGAAATTACACTTTCGCCGCGGCCGACAATTCAAAACCGCATGACGCAGTTTTGAATTGATAATGGAAGTACATGGATCAGAGTCAACTGCATGCCTTTGAGGCGCGTTGCGTCCAGGATGATCCGCCGCCCTGCCAGAGCATGTGCCCGATCCATCTGGACGCGCGCGCCTTCGCCGCCTGCATGCAGGAGGGCAGGCTGGCGGAGGCGCGCCGGATTCTGGAAAAGAGCATGCCCCTGTCCGGCCTTCTGGCCCGGCTCTGCCACGGGCCGTGCCAGTCCCACTGCTTCCGGGCCGGAGTGGACGCCGCCGTCAATCTGCCCTTGCTGGAACGCGCCTGCGTGGAAAACTCCAAGGCCGGACGGCCCTTTGCCCTGCCGGCCACCAACAAACACCCGGGCATTCTCGGCGGTGGCCTCTCCAGTCTGACGGCGGCCTGGGAACTGGCCCGCAAGGGCCACGCGGTCACCCTCTTCCACTCCCCTGAAGGTCCTGGCGCTGGCCTGCCCGGCTTCCTGCCCCGGACGGCCCTGAACGAGGCCTTAGAAATCCTGATCTCTCTGGGCGTAACCTTAGCCCCCCTGCCTCCCGCTCTGCCTGATTTCCTGCAGCGCCTGCGCGACGCATTCCCGGCCCTGTATATCGGCCAGGACGATCCGGAGCTGGACCCGGAGACCTTGGGCCTGGGGCCGGGAGATCTCCGCCTTAACCCCATCACCGGCGAGACCAGGGAAGCGGGCATCTTTGCCGGAGGCTTTGCGCCTGGAAAAAATGCCTCATTTATGGATGCGGCGATGGCCGGGAAATGGGCGGCCGGGTCCGTGGAACGCTTTCTGCAGGGTGTGGCGCCGGGAACCGCCAGGGAAAAAGACGGCCCCTACCCCTCCCGGCTGCATACCAGCCTGGACGAAGCCGCCCCCTTGCCCCCGGTACTGCCGGCGGACGCCCTGCGGCCGACCCCGGAGGAGGCCGGCAGGGAAGCGGAACGCTGCCTCCGTTGCCAATGCCTGGAATGCGTCAAAAAGTGCGTCTATCTCCAGAGCTTCGGAGGGCATCCCAAAAAATACGCCCGGGAGATGTACAACACAGTCGTCACGGTGAAGGGGCACCGCCAGGCCAACCTGCTCATCAATTCCTGCGCCCGCTGCGGCCTGTGCGCCGCCATCTGCCCTCACGGGGCGGATATGGGAGAGTTCAGCGCCCAGCTCCGCAAGGAGCTGGTGAACGCCCGCTACATGCCGCCCTCGGCCCATGAGTTCGCCTTGGAAGACATGGCCTTCAGCACTGCCCCGGATGTGGCCTTCCTGCGTCCGCAACCCGGATTCGCGGGCAGCGCCTGGCTTTTTTTCCCGGGCTGCCAACTCCCCGCTTCTCTGCCGCGGGAGACGGAAGCGGTCTATGCCCATCTTTGCCGCCATCTTCCGGGAGGAGTGGGCTTTTTCCTTTCCTGCTGCGGCGCCCCAGCCCGCTGGGCCGGCCAGGAAAAGCAGACCGCCCGCACAGCAGCCTCGTTGCGGCAACAGTGGCGCGCGGCGGGAGAACCCTCTCTGATCCTGGCCTGCGCCTCCTGCCTGGCCTTTTTCCGGGCCGAGCTGCCCCTGCTGCCGGCCGTCTCCCTGTGGGAGACCCTGGCCGGCCTGCCCCTGCCCGAGAACCGGGCGGATTTTACCCCGGCCCTGGCCCTGCACGACCCTTGCGCCGCCCGCGGGGAAGCGGGCACGCGCGCCGCCGTACGCGCTCTTCTCGCCCGCCTGGACAGAGAGGCGGAGGAACTGCCCCTGGGAGGCGCCACCACCCGCTGCTGCGGGTACGGCGGACTCATGGACGCCGCCAATCCTCCTCTGGGCGCCGCCGCGGCCCGCGCCCGGACGGAGGATACGGACAAAACCCTGCTCTCCTATTGCAGTATGTGCCGGGACCGCCTCCGGGCGACAGAGGCCCTCTCCCTGCATTTGCTGACCATTTTGTTCCCCGGCCGGACCCCATTGGCAGAAGAAGCACTGCGCCCCGCCCCGGACATTTCCCGCCGCCAGGAGGAACGGCTTGCTTTTCGTACCCGCCTGCTGCAAAAGATCTGGAAGGAAGAACCGCGTAGCCCGAGCCGCCAGGAACGCCTCATGGACAACCTGCTCATAGCCGACGATGTGGCCCGGCGCATGGACGAGCGCCGCATCCTGCGCTCGGACATCGCCCTTGTCCTTTCCCGCGAGGACACCACCCTGTTCACCCGCCCGGACAACGGCCGTTCCCTGGCCTGCTGCCGGCCCAGGCAAGTCACCTTCTGGGTGGAATACAGCCGCTGTGAGGACGGAACCATCCGCATCCACGATGCCTATTGCCACAGAATGGTGGTTCCCGGCGTTCCCGACGACCCGGACGGCCCCATCTCCGGACTGGCCCATCTCCCTCCGGCCGGGGAACGCTGCTGCAAAGACGCCACAGGCTGCGGCCTGCAGAAAAAAACATGAAGGACGATCTTTCGGAAATCACCGCCAAAGGCTGGGTCTGCGGCAAGTGCGGCCTTCCTCTGGAGCGCGGGCCGGTGAGCATCACCTACATGAAAAGCAGTTTCCCTGTGGATCTGCCCCGCTGCCCCTGTTGCGGCGTTACCTTTATCCCGCCGGAACTGGCGCTGGGCAAAATGCGGGAAGTGGAAAAAATTCTGGAAGACAAGTAGCCTGCCTCCATGAACGCCATCCCTTCCCCCTATGAACATCCCTGCCTGCTCCGCCTGACCGGGCCGGCGCTACGGCCCGGAGGCCTGGCTCTGACCGGAGCGGCCCTGGCCGCCCTGCACCTGCCTCCGGGAGCCGCCTTGCTGGATGTCGGCTGCGGCCCCGGCGCAACTATGGCCCTCTTCGCCCGCTCCGGCTTCCGCGCCTATGGCCTGGACCCCTCTTCGTCCCTTGTCCGGCAAGCCGCCGGCCACGGCCACATTCTCCGGGCCAGGGGCGAAGCCCTGCCCTTGGCATCTGGCGTAATGGACGCCGTCTTCTGCGAATGCGTCCTGTCCCTGACCTCGGACCCCAAGGCAGCTCTGGCCGAAATGCGCCGCGTCCTCGTCCCCGGCGGATATCTTGTTCTGGCGGATATCCATGCCCGCGAGGACTGCCGGAAAGATCCCTCCCCCGGCCTCGGGCCGTACTCCTGCCTGGAGGGAGCCGTAAGCCTGGAGCGAATGGAGGCGCGGCTCCGCGACTGCGGTTTTGCCCTCCGGCGGCGGGAAGATCACACTGACGCCCTGAAGGATCTGGCCGCCCGCATCATCCTGGCCCACGGCTCTCTGGAGGGTTTCCGGCGCCTTTTGCACGGTCCCCGCCGGGAAGGGGACGCTCCATGTCCGCCCTTTCCGCGCGCGGGCTATGTTATGTTCATCGCCGAGGCGGTATAATACGCTAGAGCAGGCCAACTTTTCAAAGTTAAACTGCTCTAAGCAACCATCTCAAAGCGAAATTGGTCCAGGGCAATTTCAAAAGGAGTGGCGCTATGCCCCTGAATATCCTTATTTTGGAACTTGGAGCCAAGGGGTACGGTTGCGCCCAGATCTTGCTGGCAGGGGGCTTGCGCCACCTCGGACGGGACAACCCGGATCTTCTCCGGGCCATGAGCGGTCTGGCTCAGGGCGGAGGGGGGAGCGGCGAAATCTGCGGCGCCCTGTCTGGAGGATTCTGTCTCATCGGCCTGTACTGCGGCAAGGGAAGAGACGGGGAGACGCCGGACGGGCGCGCCGGCCTGCTCATGGATGGCCTGCTCTCCTGGTTCCGGAGCCGGCCCTTCGCCCGCGGCGGCCTGACCTGCGACGCCATTCTGGGCAAGACCTGCTCTGGCATGGATCCCGCCCTGTGCGGAGGAATCGTGTCCGGAGTCTGGGAAACAGTCCTGACCCTGCTTCTGGAAAACGGCATTGACCCCGGCGAAGGACGGGAAGCGGGATGATGCCGCGCCCCACCCGGGCTCTGTGTCCCGTCTGTCTGGCCGCGCTCCCGGCCCTGCTCAAGGCGGAGGGCGGCGCCGTCCGCCTGGAACGGTCCTGCCCGGAACACGGGAACTTCTCTGAAATTATCTGGGAAGGCCCTCCTAACCTGGAAAGCTGGACTCGTCCCAGGGCTATGCCTGAGCCGGCACCTTTCCAGACAGCCGGAGGCCGGGGCTGTCCCCGCGACTGCGGACGCTGCCCGCAGCACCGCCAGCGAGCCTGTACCGTGCTTGTGGAAATCACCCGGCGCTGCAATCTGCGCTGTCCGGTCTGTTTCGCCTCTTCCGGCCGGGAAGAGACCTTTCCCCCGGCCACGGAAATCTTCGCCCACCTGGACTGGATTCGGGACCAGGCCGGCCCCGTCGTGCTGCAGCTCTCCGGCGGAGAACCCACCCTGCACCCGGATCTGCCGGATATTGTCCGCCGCGCCCGCGACCTCTTTCCCGCAGTGCAGTTGAACACCAACGGCCTGCTCCTGGCCCGGGACCAAAGCCTGGCCCCGCGCCTGGCCCGGGCCGGGCTTTCCTGGATTTTTCTCCAGTTCGACGGCACCCGGGACGAAATTCACCGCGCCCTGCGCGGCGCCGACCTCCAGGCCGCCAAGGAACAGGCCATCGCCGCCTGCGCCCTGGCCGGACTGGCCGTGGTCCTTGTCCCCACCCTGGCGGCCGGGATAAATGACGACAATCTGGGAGACCTTCTTGATTTCGCTCTGGAGCGCGCTCCCACGGTGCGCGGCCTCCACTTGCAGCCCATGACCGCCGCCGGACGCAACCCCTTTCCCCCTGGCCGGCGCCTTACCCTGCCCAGGGTTCTGGCCGCCCTCGCCCGCCAGAGCAAGGGCCGCGTCCTGCCGGAACACGCCTCTCCTCCCGGCTGCGAACACGAACGCTGCTCCTTCCACTGCCGCTATCTGCTGGACAGGGAAGGCCGGCTTCACCCTCTGGGAGAGTCCGCCTGCTGCTCCGCCTGCGCCAGCCCGGCGGAAGCGCCCCCAACGGCATCCTCCTTCTATCTGCCTGCGCCTTCTTTCCCGGAGGCGGCCTCTGCCCCCCCGGATCTCCCCGCCCCGGACGATGCCCCCACCGAGCGGGCCATTGCCAGCGTCATCCGCAACTGGCAAAGCGCCCCGCCTGAAGAGGAAGAGGGAGATGCGCTGACCCGCTTCATCAACAGCGCCCGCTCCCGAACCTTCAGCATAACCTGCATGGCCTTCCAGGACGCCTGGACGGCCGATCTGGAACGCCTGCAAAACTGCTGCGTTCATGTCTTCGCCCCTCCGGCCCGGCTCATGCCCTTTTGCTCCTATAATCTGACCAATGCGCAGGGAGAAGCCCTGCACCGGATATGATCCCCCCCGGCGCCCTGCTGGACCAATGGATTGCCGGACGCCTGATCGCCTCCGGCCTGGATCCGGGAAACAGCGCGCAGGACTTCCGGGCGGCGCTGGAAGCCTGGCAGACATCCTGTCTGGCCGCCACCCTGCGCCACGCGGGGGAACATTCCCTGTACTACAGGCGGATTCTGCCCCTGGCCGCAAGCCTGGCGGAGGATCTGGAAAGCCGCGCCGCCGCGGGACGCCCCGTGGCTCCGGGCGGCGCCCTGGCCGCTCTGCCCTTTACCTGGCCGCAGGATCTGGCCGCCGACCCGGAAGGTTTTCTGGCCGTATCCCTTTCGGAAACGGAAGGCGTAATTACCAGTCCCTCCTCCGGCAGCAGCGGAGAGGCCAAACGCGTATATTCCACGGCGGAGGATCTCCAGAGCAGCGTGGACTTTTTCTCTCAGGGCATGCGCTTTCTGGCGGAACCCGGAGACCGGGTGGCCATGCTCATGTCCGGGGAGAGACCGGGAAGCGTGGGGGATCTCTTCGCCAGGGCAATGCGCCGGGCCGCCATAGACTGCCTCGTTCTGGGGCCGGTTCTGGACGAAGAAGAAACCCTGCGCCGGCTGGCAGCCTTCCGGCCTCATTGCCTGGTGGCCCTGCCCGCGCAGGCCCTGGCCCTGGCCCGGCATCCCTTGGCGGCGGAGTTGAGCAAACGGAAGCCCGCCATCCTGCTCAGCGCCGATTTCGTCAGCCCCGGTTTGGCCCTGGCCGTGGAAAAAGGCCTGGGGGGACCGGTTTTCATACATTACGGCATGACCGAGACAGGTTTGGCCGGGGCGGTGGAATGCCCGGAGCGGCGCGGCTGCCACAGCCGGGAGGGGGATCTCTTCCTGGAAATTGTGGATGAGTACGGCCGTACCCATGACCCCGACGCCCGGAGCGGAGCCACCCGCTGGGGAGAAATCACCGTAACCACCCTGACCCGCCGGGCCATGCCCCTGCTGCGCTATCGCACGGGCGACCTGGGCCGCCTGATCACCCGGCCCTGCCCCTGCGGATCGGCCCTGTACCGTCTTGAAGTTCAGGGCCGCCTGTCCGGGACGATCCCTCCCCGGGGAAAACCCCGCATC
>JAISMK010000014.1 GCA_031276785.1 Desulfovibrio sp.
GGAACAAAAAGATGGAAACGGAAAAAGCCGCGCCGGGCTTGCCGGAGACGCGGTTATAGGCCTGGTGTGTGTGTGTGTGTGTGTGTGTGTGTGTGTGTGTGTGTGTGTGTGTGTGTGTGTGTGTGTGTAGCAAAAAACGGGCCAAATCCGCCGGTTCCGCGCCTTTGGGTAAGGATCTGGATATTCTTGGCCTGAACCTTCATGCCGTCCGCCTGATGAGGGGTATCCGCAGAGGAGCCAGAGGAATCACGCCCGCAGGGAACACACAGCCGCTTGACGCACGGCAGGGGAATACCCGCTTGGGGGGCAAAAGTCAAGCGCCTGCCGCGAGATGCTTGCAGGCTGGTTTTGCCCGCCGCAAGCGAACCGCCTCAAGCCTTACTTGTCTGGAAAGCGGCAAGGATGCCGCGCAGTTCCAGAAGCCTGGGCCGCAGTTCCCCGAACAGGGCGGCGGCCGCGGCCTTATCCTCCGCGCGGCAGATCTGTTCCAGCCGCAGACAGTCCAGGCGCAGTTCCTCCGCGCCCACAGTGCCGCAGTTCCCTTTCAGGGAATGGGCAAGGCGGGTGGCCGCGGGCATGTCGGCCCGCTCCAGGGCGCGGCAGAGATCCTCCAGGTACTTTTCCATGTTGGCGGCGAAACAGTGGGCGATTTCCGCGTAGATCTCCATGTCGCCCATGCGTTCCAGAGCCGCCTCGGTATTCAGGACAATGCGGGACGCGCTCATCGTTTCAATTCCAGAGCCTTTTGCAGCATCTGGTCGGAGGTGGTGACGACCTTGCTGTTCATCTGGAAGCCCCGCTGGGTGATGATCATGGTGGTGAATTCCCTGGCGTAGTCCACATTAGATTGCTCCAGGGCATACTGCATGGTGTGGCCGAAGTTCTCCGTGCCGGGCAGGCCCTCCTGGGCCGCCCCGGATTCCCGGGTGGCGGAAAAGCGGTTGCCTCCCTCCCGGCGCAGGCCGTCCTGGCTGGTGAAGCGGTAGAGGGGAATGCGGTAGAGATCCAGGCTCTGGCCGTTGCTGTAGACTCCCTGCAGCAGGCCGTCCGGGGTGACGATGGTGTCGCGCAGGTAGCCTTCGGCATATCCGTCGCGCTGCTGGAGCAGGCTGGCGGCGCTGGAGCCGTAGGCGGTGGAGGCGGTGGGCCGGCGCGAGGCGCCGGAGTTGGGATCGTATACGGCCTCGGGGCGCGCGTTGGCCTCGGCGGCCGAGGCCAGGCCGGAGGCGGCCGATCCCGCCAGATTCAGGCCCATGTTCAGGCTGATGGACTGGGAATTCCCGCCGCTGGGAAAAACGTTGAAAACCGGGCTTCCTTCCCGCAGGGCGGCCGGGGTCCAGCCCGCCAGATCCTGGGGGTTGCCCGAGGCCGGAGGGAGAAAGGCCGTTACATTGTCCAGGCTCCCGGAGGAGGAAAAGGTCAGGGTGCCGGCCAGGAGCAGCCCGGAGGCGGCGGTGCCGGCCAGAGCGGAGGCGTCCTCCCCCGGGTTCAGGGCCAGCATGTATTCCAGGGCCTTGCGCCCCCCCCGCTCGCCGGCCAGATCGTAAAAGAGCGTGGCGTTGCGGAGCAGGCCCGCGGAATCGTAAAATTGCAGCTCTTCGCTGTAGCTGTATGCGCCGGAGGCCAGGGGAGGGGATGCGGCGCCGTTCCAGGAGGCGGCCAGGGCAAAAAAGGGATTGGCTGGGTCCGCTGTCTTGTCCTCCAGGCCGCCCAGTTGGGAAATGGCTGTCAGGGCGGTGGTGGGCCTAGGGGCGATGCGCCCCACTCCGTTGAGGGAGGAGAAGTCCAACTGGATGGGCGTGGCCGCCCCGGCCTCCTCCCCGTTGACGATGGCCCGGCCCAGCAGCGTCCATCCCCCGGGCAGCACCAGGCGGCCTTCCTTGGTGAAGCGGAAATCCCCGGCCCTGGTATACTGGGTTTCCCCGTTGGCCGTGACCCCGAAAAAGCCGATGCCGCTTATGCCTATGTCCGTGGCCGCGCTCCCCGTCTCAAAGGCCATCTGGCTGAAAAAGGTGCGCGTGGCTCCCTCCCGGACCCCCGCGCCTTTCTGGGAGATGTTGGTGATCGTGTTGGAGTCCGCCGGCAGGTACTGGCTGACCAGATCGGAAAAGAGCATGGTGTTCATTTTATAGCCAACCGTATTGACGTTGGCCAGATTGTTGGTGACCACGCCCATGCCGGTGGAATGGCTGCGCATGCCGCTGGCGCCGATGTAAAGCGAACTCATCATGGCCTTGCTCCTGGAGCATTCACCGCCGGGGCGGGTTTATTCCGCAATCGCTCCGGAGGAGGCCCGGAAAGAAGTTCCGGGCACCCAAACGTAAGCAGGAACCGTGCCAGAGGGAGTCGCAGGCGGGCTTTGCCGCCGTTAAGCAAGCATTTCAAGTGTAAACCGTTCTAGCGGGGCAGGTAGTGGCGCAGCATGCGCAGCACCTCGTCCAGGTTAATCGGCTTGCCCACATGGTCGTTCATGCCCGCCTGCCGGCAGCGCTCTATGTCTTCATTAAAAACGTTGGCGGTCATGGCCACTATGGGCACCTGGGCCGCCCTGGGGCAGCCCAGGGCGCGGATGCGGCGAGTGGCTTCGTAGCCGTCCATTTCCGGCATCTGCACGTCCATAAAAATCATATCGTAACGGTCCGGCTGGGCGCTGAACTTCATGACCGCCTGAGCGCCGTTTTCGGCGTTGTCTATTTCCAGGCCGGTAGGCTCAAGCAGGCTGCTCACGATTTCCCGGTTGATTTCCACATCTTCGGCCAGCAGGATGCGCAGCCCCCGGAAGCAGTCCCCGGCCTCCTCAACCCGCTCTTCCTTCCGGCCGCCCCGTCCCAGACAGGCGCTGATGCAGTCCGTCAGATCGGAAGGGAAAAGGGGCTTGGACAGGAACTTGTCCACCCCGGCCTTTTTCGCGCTTTCCTCAATCCGGCCCCATTCCATAGCTGTAATCATGATCACCACGGACTTATGCGGGCCGTGCTCCTTTAGCCGCCGCGACAGTTCAATGCCGTCCATGCCCGGCATTTTCCAGTCCACAAAATACAGATCATAGGGGCCGTTCTCCCGGACCATGCCCAAGGCTTCCTCGCCGCCGGGGGCCGTAGCGCAGGCAAAGCCGATCTGCGTGGCCATGTGCTTGAAATAGCTAAGTATTTCCGGATCGTCGTCAACGGCGAGCACACGCAGAGTGTTCCAGTCCACGCCTTCCAGCAGGCCGTTATGCTCCGCGGACCCTTTGTCCAGACGCACGGTAAAGGCAAAGGTCGAGCCTTTGCCGGTTTCGGACTCCACCCGGATGCTCCCGCCCATCATTTCCACGATGCGTTTGGAAATGGCCAGGCCAAGGCCGGTGCCGCCGAATTTGCGGACTGTGCCGCTTTCCGCCTGCTCAAAGGAACTGAAGATGCGGGCCTGCTGCTCCGCGCTGATGCCTATGCCCGTGTCCGCGACCCGCACCAGCAGAGTGCAGGCCGCGCCCTCATCCCGCTCCAGAGCCACGTCCATGCGTATGGCGCCGGATTCCGGAGTAAACTTCACGGCATTGGAGAGCAGGTTGGTGATGACCTGGGCCAGCCTCTGGTCGTCGCCGATCAGGACGCGGGGTATATTTCTGTCTATGTTGACGAAAAAGTTCTGCTCCTTCTCGGAGATCTTGAAATTGACCACATCGGTAACTTTGCGCAGCATGTGCTCAACATTGAACTCCTCGGGCGAGAGGACGAACTTGTTGGCCTCTATTTTAGACATATCAAGGATGTCGTTGATGACCCCGAGCAGGTGGCGGGAAGCGTCGCTGATCCTGTCCAGGCAGTATTCCTTGCGCTGGGGGGAGTCGGAGGACTTGGCAATGGCGGTCATGCCGATAACGGCGTTCAGCGGCGTGCGGATCTCATGGCTCATGTTGGAGAGGAAGTCGGATTTGGCGGTGCTGGCGCGCTCGGCCATTTCCCGCGCCAGCTCAATGGCCGTCACATCGTGGAGGTGGACCATGGAGCCTTCATTGGCGCCGTTTTCTCCGTTCATGGGCGTAAAAACAACGGTGTACTTGTGCCGCTCCCCCGGCTCTTCCATTTCCACGGTATGGTCCACGGGGGTGTTGGCGCGCACCGCCTCGCGCAACAGGCCGAAAAGGTCGTCGGTAATTTTCTTTGAGGCGAAGCGTCCGAACACTTCCTGAAAGGTGCGTCCGACAAAATCCTTGGGATCCGGAGAGCCTATTTTCCGCTCGAAAACCCTGGTGCAGTATACAAACCTGAAATTTTTGTCCAGCAACAGGATAATATCGGAGCTGTTTTCCAGCACCAGGCGCATGTAGCGTTCCTGCTCGCGCCCGGCCAGGGATTTGGCCGCTTCCCGGTTCGCCTTGGCTATGCTGACGGTGCGTTCATGTTCTATGGCTCTTTGCAGTCTGGAAATTTCGCGCGCGTTTTTCTGTCCGTTTTTCTCCAGCTCTTTTATACGCAGACGCTGGGCGGCTACAATCTCCCGCAATTCCTGTATATCGCCGCATATATCGGTATCGCTCACACTGCCGCTCTCTGCTTCAATGTTCATCCGTTCCACGCATTTTATGGAAACGCTGATTTATTCCGTTTGGACCGCGTTGCTCGTTCTTTTCGCAAAGGGGCGGGACGGAAGAGTCCAGCCCCTCCGCAAAAAGAACTCGCGCCTTGCAAAACGAAAAAACTCAGCGTTTCCGAAAACAATTTAGAGCAGTTTAACTTTGAAAAGTTGGACCGCTCTGCAAGGATTCGCAAGCGCAAAATGCTCTAAGCAATGCTTCCCTAAAACAGGCAGGCGGAAAACGAGAAGTTGTGATGCCGGTTGCGCGGGATGCCGCCGCGGTCCTTCATCGGGCAGATCTCTCCGCCGGAAAGGCCGAAGGCAAAGGGCCTCTTCCCGCTGAACCGGCCGCAGACCAGGCGCATCTCCTCGTCCTGTTCCGGCGTCATCATTATATAGCGCGTGACGCAGGGGAGCATAAGCAGACAATTTTTCCCTTCCCGGCTCTGTATTTGCGCCAGCGCGTCTCCGGCGCTTTCCAGGATTCCGTCCTTGTCTATTTCGCCGCAGAAGAAAAAGGCCCCTTCCGGCACCTCGCCGCCGCAGACAGCCCAGTTTTCCGGGGTCAGGGCGTAGATGGCCAGGGCCACGGGCTTCGCGCCGTCACCGTAATCCACCATCAGAGGCAGGGTGGTGTTGTCCTGCCCGATGCGCATGACCATGCCGATGTCCTTGAAATAGTCCATTATCGGCATGTCGTTAACTGTCTTCAGAAGGCAGCCGTCTGATTCGGTAATGCAGGCCCGGCGGTCGCCGATGTTTTTGTCCGGAATGGAGGCCACAATGAATTCCGGCCGCACCTGGCCGCGCAGCAGCAGCATAACGACGGATTTTTCATGGAACCGGCCGTTGCTGATGACCCCGGCGCCGGCGTAGGCCATGTCCATGCCGCTGGCGACGCTGCCCCATACGGGTATGCCGCCGCAAGCCGCGTCCAGATGTTTTAGGACCTCCGCGCTGCTGATGTCTGTAAGAAAAGGGAAAAAGCTGATGATAAAGGCCGGGTCGCCGGGCAGATCCGCCCGCGCCGCGTTGTAGGCGGCGGCCACGGCCTCCCCGGAGTTGGCGGCCGTCAGCGGCTCGCTTACGGCCGTCCGGAAAATAACGTCGTCGGAGCTGAGCACGGCGAGGCTCAGCGTTAATTCCCCGTACCCGGCGCCGGTGGCCGCAGCCATGGTCGTCAGGCCGATCACCTCGAAGGGCAGACGGGCGCAAATTTGGCCGACCGCGCCGCATTCGACGAATTCCGGATTACAGAACATAATGCCCACGGAACCGGCGGGCGGGCGGGCGCTGTCCACCTGTTCCAGAATTTCGGCCACGGCGTTCTCCACGTCGTCAATGTCCTCAGTGAAAGCGGTAAACATTGTAATCACGGAGATCCTCCTCCCCCGCCGGCGCCGGCGAACCCCGGCGAACCCCCTGTGGCGGCAGGCCAAATATAGTCCGCTCCGCTTTTGTGTCAAGTTGGCATCTTCCCTCCCTGGAGCATTTCGCGGCAAGGATTCGCCGGCAAATCCTTTTATGTTTTTTTGCATAATTTGGCTTGACATGCAATGCTAATCAGCATAATATGCGGGCTACATCAGGGCGGACCTTCGGCCGCGCTCCTCCGCAGCGCCTGGCGGCAGAGCGGAGACGGCGCGGGCGGTTCCGGCCCGCCCCGGATGTTCCCGCCCGGCCGGCAGGGAGCAACGGAAAGCGTCCGGAAGCGCAGCAAAGGCCCCTCCGGGAGGGGCCGGCTCCGGAAACGCCTGTACGGCGCGCGAACGAGGGCCAGGGGCGGACCCGCCCGCAACGGCCGGCTGCGGGTCCGCCCCTGGGCGGGCTGAAGGCCAGGCCTTCTGCCGATACCAATTCGCTCCCTGTTGGTTGCAACTTGGTATGGAATCCGAATCAGGAGGAACTTATGCGCGCCATTCGCAAAATTATCGTACACTGTTCGGCTACTCCGGCTGACAGGGACATCGGGGCGCCTGGGCCGTGCTGGCCGGAATGATTGGACTGGCCGGAGCCGCCGGCGGCGCGGCCGCAAAACTGCTGGGGAATTGAACATGGCCGGGAATAAAGAAACCGCCGCCGGGCGCAAGAAGAAGCCGGCCGCTCCGCCGCCGCGCAAGCCGCCCGCGCCCGCCGACATTGTGAACCAGGCCAGGGGCTATGCCCCGGCCTGCATTCTGGCCCTGGCGGAGGAGGTCGCCAACAGCGAGGGGCAATGCCGGGTGAAGGCGGCCATCTCCCTTTTGGACCGCGCCTTCGGCAAGGTCGGGCAGCAGATCGAAGTGACCGGGAAAATCGAAGTGGATTTGGCGGAGCGCATCAGAAGGGGGTGGGAGCGTGTCCATGACGAAGGGAAATAGCGATCTGGCCGGACATATCGGGTCATTCAAAAACGATCCCCTGGGCTTTGTCCGCTTTGTCTTTGACTGGGGACACGGCGATCTGGCCGGGCATGCCGGCCCGGACGCATGGCAGGCGGATGTGCTGCGGGAGATCGGGGCCGGGGCCGGAACTCCGGAAGAGGCGGCGCGTCTGGCAGTGGTTTCCGGGCATGGGGTGGGCAAGTCCGCCCTGGTGGCCTGGATCATCCTCTGGGCCATGAGTACCCGGCCCCATCTGGCCGGGGTGGTCACGGCCAACACCGCCTCCCAGCTTACGGACAAGACCTGGCGGGAGCTGGCCCTCTGGCAGCAGCGGGCCATGAACCGCCAGTGGTTCAAGTGGACGGCCACGAAATTGTATCAGGCGGATCATCCGCAAACTTGGTTCGTCTCCGCCGTGCCCTGGAGCAAGGAGAGGCCGGAGGCCTTTGCCGGGCTGCACGCGGAACACGTGCTGATGATCTTTGACGAAGCCTCGGCCATTGACAAGGCCATCTGGGAGACGGCCGAAGGGGCCATGACCACGCCGGGGGCCATCTGGTGCGTGTTCGGCAACCCCACGCGCAACAGCGGCGCCTTCCACGCCTGTTTTCACCGCATGCGCCACCGCTGGCGTTCCCGGCGCGTGGATTCGCTTGAGGCGAAAATGGCCAATAAGGCCCAGTTGCGCCAGTGGATAGACGACTACGGCGAGGATTCGGACTTTGTGCGCATCCGGGTGCGGGGGATCTTTCCCCGGGCCGGAGACAGGCAGTTGATTCCCTCGAATCTGGCGGAAGACGCCCTGGGACGGAATCCGGGCCGGGATCTGTACGCCCATGCCCCAAAGATTCTGGGGGTGGATGTGGCCCGCTTCGGAGACGATCAGAGCGTCATCGCCCTGCGCCAGGGCCTGTTCGCCGGGCGGCCCCTGCGCCGCTTCCGGGGCGTGGACACCATGACTCTGGCCGGTATTGTGGCCCGGGACATGGAAGAGGAAGGCGTTGACGCCGTTTTTGTGGACATGGGCGGCGTGGGGGCCGGGGTGGTGGACAGACTGCATCAGCTTGGCTTCCGCCGCCGGGTTATGGGCGTGGATTTCGGCGCGGCGGCCGCCAACCCCAACCTGTACGCCAACAAGCGGGCGGAGATGTGGTGCCTGCTCAAGGACTGGCTGAGAAGCGGGGCTTTGCCGGAGGGGGACAGGGAGCTGGCCGCGGACCTGGCCGGGCCGGAGTACGGCTTTACCGGAGACAAGGGCCGGATTCAACTGGAGAAGAAGAGCGACATGAAAAAGCGCGGCCTGGCTTCCCCGGACAGCGCCGACGCCCTGGCCCTGACCTTCGCCCAGCCGGTGCGGCCGGCGGAGTCCTTGCGCCCCGTCCGGGCCGTCACCGCCTATGATCCCTGCACCTATGGGGCGGGAGCGTGATCCGGCTGCGCCGCTACAGCCGCCATCCTTGCGGGGATGATCTGCGGCCGGAGGATCTGGTTATCCTGTATGGCCTGCTGGCCGGCGAGGGTCTGGTGGAGGTTTTCTTCCATGACGGGGCGGCGCGGAGCCTGGGGGATTTTCTGGCCCTGGCCTCTTCTCCGGCCGTCTGGCTCTACGCGGCGGAGGAGGAGGGGGAGTTTCTGGGCCTGGGATTTGTCAACGACTTCTCCAGTTCCGGGAATACGGCCTTTGCCCATCTGGCGGCCTTTGCCGGGGGGCGGGGGGAGAGGTTTCTGGAGGCCGGGCGGCTCTGGTTCCGCCTGCTGCGGGAGAAAGGAGGGCTGGAAACGATTCTGGCCGTGCTGCCCGCCTGCTACCGGGGGGCGAGGAAGTTCGCCGCCGCTTCCGGCTTTGAGGAAAGAATGCGCCTGCCCGGGGCACTGGAACTGCGCCGGGGCGGGAAAAGGAAAAGAACCGACGCGGTGGTCTGCGTCAAGGATCTCCGGGCCGCCCCGCAGGGGAGCGCCGGGGCTTTCCCCGGAACCGAGGTTGAGGCGACGAGCCGGAACTTGCTTCCGGCGGGCGGCGGGTCCGCACATGTCCCCGGCGCGACAGCGAGCGCCCCGCGGTAAGCGGGGCCGAGCGCCATCTGAAAGGAGCATAGACATGGGTGGAGGATCAAGCAAAGGCGGGAGTCCGAGCATGCCGTCAGCGGCGACCCAGGAAGCGCCC
>JAISMK010000016.1 GCA_031276785.1 Desulfovibrio sp.
CACATTACAGGTCAAGGAGCGCAGTCTCCATGCATATTGGCTCACCTTTCTGTTTTTCTTTCAACTCGGTTGGCTTTTTCGGACACTTGAACAAAAAGCTTGTCCGACAGACTCCTAGAGCAATTTCATTTTGAAATTGCTCTGGCGGCGGGGCGGATGTACCGCCGCCCGCCCATGAGGCGCAGGCGAAACCTCGTTTCGCCGTAAAGCGCCGAAGGGAGCGTTTCAAAAGCAAAATGCTCTAATCAGTGTTTCCCGAAAGATCTTCTTCCGGATGCCTCCCCCCGTGTCCTGCCCGCGAGGCCAGGAGCATGGCCGAGCCTGCCGTAAGGCCCAGAAACAGAAAACCGAGGGAAAGCCACCAGGTACGAAACAGGGAGTGGGCGGAAACGCCCATCAAGAGATACCCGAAAGCCGCGCTCCAGAAGGTTGCAGCCTTGGCCCGCAGCAGGATTGCCGCCTTGCCGCCGGGCGCCGCCATTGCCGCCCGGATGACGCCCCGGCTGCGGAACAGGAGCAGGCCGGCAAAAGAGCAGAAGAGGGAAAAGCCGCACAGGCCCGTTTCCGCCAGGAGTTGCAGATAGATATTGTGCGGGTGTTCAATTCCGGCGGAATGCATGGCCGGCGTCAGCCCCAGGCTGTTGAAGGCCCGGCTGAAGGTGCCTATGCCGCTGCCGAAAAGCGGGTATTCCGTGAATATGGTCCAGGCGAAGGGCCAGAGTTCTTTGAGCCGCCCGTCCCTAAGGGCGGTATTCAGGCTGATGCGCTCCGGGCCCCAGAGAAGCCCCAGAACAAGTACGCCGGCCAGGGGCAGAAGCCAGAGCGGGGAAAGCCCCCGGCGCAGAGCGAAAAAGGCCGTCAGGGCGCCCGCCAGGCAGATATAGCCGCTGCGGGCCTGGGCGAAAATACACAGAAACAGGGCCGGACCCCAGAGCAGCAGGGCCAGGGCGAGACGGAAGACAAAGGGCCGTGGCCGGGACATGCACAGGGGCAGGGCCAGACTTCCGGCCAGGGTCAAGGCCATAAGGTTGCCGACTCGGTAGGTGGAAAAGGAGCCGGTCAGCCTGCTCCCCATCCAGGGAAGACCCGCCAGCAAATCCCGCCCGACGACATACTGCCAGATTCCGTCCAGTCCTTCGTAAAACCCAGTCAGGGCAAGAGCCCAGACAACGGCTGTGGTGCAGGAATCCCGCCGCGCCAGTTCCATGCCCACCAGGAAGAGCAGAAAGCCCCTGTGCAAGGTGCTGCCAAGAAGAGAGAGGCTGCCCCTGCTGTTGATGGATAACAGGGAGTTGACCAGAAGATAGCCCAGAAAGGCCGCGAACAGAAAGATCAGGGGAAATCGGCGGATCAGGGTGGAGGACGGGTCGGTCAGCAGCCTGGCGGCCAGGGCCGCGCAGGCTGTTGTAGCCCCGATTTCCTGCATGGCGGTGCTAACGGGCATGCCTACAATGAGCAGACAGATCCCGGAGGCCATTAAGACGGAACTTGTCCGTTCCGGCACAAGACGGTGTAGGGAGGCGACCATTATATCCCTTTAACTTTTATATTATACGTCTGGCTTCCTCTGCCCACGCCCGATCCGGATCTTAACAGCGCAAATAAATTGCGCTTACGCCTCCGGGGCGGACCATTCCTGTGCGTCAAAACCACATTTTTGGCAATCGGATTCCAAAGCGAACACTACAACATGTTTGCTTTGGAATCGGCATTATGCCTCGGCCAGCAGGGCCAGTTGGGAAAGGCTGCTCTCCAGGCTGTGGGCTTCGGCCACGTCCTGACGCAGGAAGGCATTGATCAGGGGCAGGCTTTCAATGGCTTTGTCCAGTTCCGGGTTGGATCCAGAGGCATAGGCCCCGATGACGATCATGTCTTCCATACGCTTGTAGGCGGCCAGACGGGACAGGACAAGGCGGCCGTTGTCTATAACCTCTCTGGAGCAGATGTCGGCGCGCAGGCGGCTGATGGAACGCAGCACGTCAATGGCGGGGAAGTGCCCCTGATCCGCCAATTCGCGGGCAAGGACAAGGTGTCCGTCCAGGATGGACCGGGTGGCGTCGGCAATGGGTTCCGTGAAGTCATCTCCGTCCACCAGGACGGTGTAGATGCCGGTGATGCTGCCGCTTCCGCTGCGGCCGGCGCGTTCCAGAAGCCGGGGAAGCTGGGCGAAGACGGAAGGGGTGTAGCCCTTGGCGGTGGGGGGTTCGCCCACCGCCAGGCCGATTTCGCGGGCGGCCATGGCAAAGCGGGTGACGGAATCCATCATGAACAGAACATCTTTGCCCTGGTCGCGGAAATATTCGGCCACGGCCGTGGCCGCGTAGGCCGCCCGGATGCGCAACAGAGGGGACTGGTCCGAAGTGGCGACGACCAGAACGGAACGGGCCAAGCCTTCATCCCCCAGATCCTTTTCCATGAATTCCGCCACTTCGCGCCCCCGTTCGCCCACCAGGGCAATGACGTTGACATCGGCCCTGGTATACCTGGCCATCATGCCCATGAGGGTGGATTTGCCGACGCCGGATCCGGCCATGATGCCCACCCTCTGCCCCTTGCCCAGGGTAAGCAGGGCGTTGACGGCCCGCACGCCCACGTCCAGAGGGTCGCTTATGCGGGGCCGATCCAGCGGCGGGGGCGGATCGGCGTGGAGGGGAACGGCGTCGCAGGGATTCAGCGGAGGGCCTTTGTCCACCGGGTTGCCAAAGGCGTCCAGAACCCTGCCCAGTAGGTCCGGCCCGGCGGGGAAGAAGGGAGGCAGACTGGAATTGCGTACCAGACTGCCGGGTTGGATCCCGCGCAGATCGCCATAGGGCATGAACAGGAGGTTGCCGTCGCGGAAACCAACCACCTCCACAGGCACGCATTCTTCCGGCTTCTCAGTCCGCCGCCCGGCATCGTCCGGCAGGATGTGGCAGAGGGAGCCGAGGGGAGCGCGGATGCCGCTGCCTTCAACCACCAGCCCCACGATCTTGTTGACCTTGCCGTAGGCCGTCACGGGATTCAGGCCGGCCAGGATAGCCAGAATTCCTTTGGGGTCGGGACTCATGGAGGAGCATCCTTTGGCAAAGACTCTATTCCAGCCGGTAGTCGAAACCTGCGTCCTGAATCTGGCGAATGGTCCGCTCCACGCTGTCCCCGTCCGCCGTAAGGTATCCGGAGGCGAAGACAGTGTCCGCCACGCGGAACAGGAGCGGCTGCGCGTCTTTCAGATAGACTTCCCTGCCGGCGGCGCAGCGCAGATCCGCTCCGGGCAGGAGCAGCCTGGCAAGACAGAGTACCTTGAGGCAATATTCCGGGGTCAGGCCGCGCACATCCCGGCTGGCCAGGGGAGTTCCGGCCAGGGGCAGAAAAAAATTGACGGGAACGGAATGAGGGCGAAGATTAGCAAGATCCAGAAACATATCCGCAAGATCGCCGTGATCTTCCCCCAGTCCCGCAATTCCCCCGCTGCAAATCTCAAATCCCGCCTCCTGCAGCATACGGATATTGCGAACCCTGTCGTCATAGGAATGGCTGGTACAGATCCTGGGATAAAAATTCCTGCCGGTGTTGAGGTTGTGGTTGATCCTGTCCACGCCAGCCTCGCGCAACCGTCGCGCCTGCCCGGGCCGCAGAAATCCCAGGGAGCAGCATACTGGTGTGCGCATTTCTTCCTTCAGGCGTTCCACCTGGCGGCAGAGGCGGTCAACAAGGGCGTCGTCCAGGCGTATGCCGCTAAGGCCGATGCAGTGGCGCGCTATTCCCAGCCTGGCGCCCGCCCTGGCATGGTCCAGAAATATTTTCGGATCCGCGAAGGAGTAGCGCTCTATGGGTGAGCTGGAAGCCCGCCCTTGGGCGCAGTAGACACAGTCCTGATCGCATACCCCGCTTCTGGCGTTGGTCAGGACATGAATGCCGACGGTATTCCCCTTGTGGGCCTTGCGCAGGACATAAGCCGTATCCAGAAGATCCGGCAGTTCAGCGTCAGACAGGCGGAGAACGGCCAGGGCCTCCTGCCGGGTAAGTAGGATGCCATCCAGGGCTTTTTGCCGTATTTCTTGAAAAGAAAGAGTCATGGACTAAGGCTCAGGGCGTTCCCGGCAGGGTCAGACGGTCGAAAACTTCTTCCACAGCGGCGCGGCGGCTTTCCAGGCGGCCTTCCGCCAGGGAGGATTCGCTTTCCACCACGAGGCCTCCGGGGCTTACGGAGGCATCAGCCCGGACGCGCCAGGAGGCGATGTCAGGAAACTTGTCCCGGGTGAAGGAGACAATGTCGGAGATAACCGGTTCATCTTCCGGATTGACGCGGACCACCAGGCAGCGGCGATTTTCCAGAAGGCCGACGGCCTGGACGAGCAGGGCCTCCAGAATTGCGGCGCTTTGCCGGGAAAGTTCCAGGGCGGTGATCTTTTCCACCGCCAGGCGCGCCACCGCAGTCAGATCCTCGCGCCACTGGTCAAAGATTTCGGCGCTACGACCTTCAATGGAGGAAAGCACGGCTGCAACGGAGTCGGCCATGTGGCTTTGCAGGCTTTCCAGTTCCGCCTGCGCCTCGGCCATGCCCCTGGCGTATCCTTCCCGGCGGGCGGATTCGCGCACGGTGTCGGCCTGCCGGCCGGCCTCGGCCAGGATGTCGGCGGCCATGCGGGAGGCTTTTTCCCGGATACGCTGCAGGTAGGCATCCTCATCCGCCGGGGTCCAGGCGGTGGAACGGACGTGCTCAATGCCTCCCAGGGTCAGTTCCCGCCCGCCGGAAAAGATGGTTCCCCAGGAGGGGGGGGAGGATCTGTCGTCATCCGGAACCATGCCTGTTCCTTTTCGCCGCTATGGCGTTTTTCTTTGCTGTGAATCACAGAGCAGGATCTCGTCCGGCAATTCTTCTCCGCCGTCCGCAGAGCGATTTCAGAGTTAAACTGCTCTAACAGGGTGTTGAAAAAGTCCGTCCCGGCGCACGCAGCCTGTTTTTCAATAGGTTGCTAAATGAAGACATCGCCCCCGCCCCGGCTGATCATCACCCGCCCTTCTCCCTCCAGGCGGCGGACGATTTTGACGATGTTCTGCTGGGCGGCCTCCACGTCGGAAATTTTTGTCGGCCCCATGATTTCCAAATCTTCGCGGATCATGTTGCCGGCGCGTTCGGACATGTTTTTGAAGAAAATTTCGCGCATTTCCTCTGTGGCGCCGCGCAGGGCCATGGTCAGATCCTCATTGGAAATCTCTTTGAGCACCTCGCGGATGGAACGGTCATCCAAGGTTTTGACATCTTCAAAGACAAACATGAGGTTGCGGATTTCCTCGGCCATGGAGGGGGATTCCTCTTCGATCTCTGCCAGCACTTCCTCTTCAGTGGAGCGATCCACGGCATTGAGGATCTCGGCCACGGACTGGACGCCGCCCACTTTTTTGCCTTCCTTGCCGCCCATGGCAATGAGCTGGCTTTGCAGAACCTTGTCCACAGCCACAAGCATCTCCTCAGGGACAGCCTCCAGCCTGGCGAGGCGCATCAGCACCTCCACGCGCGCGCCGGCGGGCAGGTTGGTCAAGAGACCGGCGGCCTGTTCGCTGGGCAGGTTGCCGATGATCAGGGCCAGGGTCTGGGGGTGTTCGTTGCGCAGGATCTGGGCCAGGAGTTTGGGGCTGACCTTGCCTATTTCCCTGAAGGGGGCGGGACCGGTGTCCAGGTTCAGAAAATCGCTGACGTACTTGGCCGTTTCGCTGTCCACATGGGGCAGCAGGAGACGGCGGACAGCATCCTGGCCTCCGCGGAGCATCTCCCGTCCTGTGACCATGGCGTGGTAGTATTCCCGCAGAACCTCTTCCACCAGTTCCTTGGGGACTGTATCCATTTCCACCATAGCCTTGGAAACGGCGGCCAGTTCCTGTCTCTCCATGCGTTTGAACATCTCGGCGGCGAACTGCTCGCCGAGGGCCAGCAGGAGGACGGCTGTTTTTTTAGCGCCCTGCGCCGAAGGAGTCAGTTCTGCTGCCATGCTGGGATTTCTCCTGACAAGGGAGCATCTGCCGCTGTTAAGGCGTCCGCTCCTGTGCCCACTATACGGAAGACGCTCCTTTCTGTCGAGAGGAAGCCCTTTCAGAACCAGGGCAATAGAATGAGTTATGTAACCAGTTGAAATGCCAGAGTAATATTTTCGGGCAAAATCGTGTTAATATTTGTTATTTCAACGCGTTATCAATTTTCATTCTATTGCCCTGTTACTTCCTATGGTCGGTGTTTTCAGGGGGAAAGAATTCTGCTATTTTTGGGAGAGAGCATTCTTTTTTGCGCAACGGGAGCCTGCCGGGAATGCGGGCGGCAGGGACCAGGCGTGGGCTGCATTTTCGCCCGAACGGCACTGGAGTTGTGATGACGGGTGAAAAACAGCCTGCCGCAGGGCCGGAGCAGTGGCTGGCCGTACGCCTGGGTCGCCTGGGGGATGTGGCGCTGACCACTGGTGTTCTTGCCTGGCTTGGCGAAAGCAGGGGCTGGAATTTTGATGTCCTCACCTCTTCCTCCTTTGCGGAGATCTTCACCGGCCACCCAAATGTGCGGCAGGTGCTTTCCCTGGATACCAGACAGAACGCCCTGGCTCTGGGGCGTAATTTCCTGACCCTGAGAGCAGCCCGCCGGGGATGGGGACTTCTTGATCTGCACGGCAATACGCGTTCCCGCCTACTGGCGGCCCTGTGGCAAGGCCCTGTGGCCCGCTACCGCAAGATGGCCCTGGCCAGGCGTCTTCTCCTGGCTCGCGGCCGCCTGTCCCTGAATTCCCTCCGTAGCGCTCTGGCCGGTCTGTCCGTCCCTCAGCGATACGCTCTGGCAGTTGCTTCCTCCCCGCCCGAGTCCAGCCTTGTGCGTCCCCGCATTCTTCTCGCTCCGGAGGAAACCAGGGAAGCCGGGAATCTGCTGAAATCCCTCTTCCGCGGGGAGCGCCGCCGGCCAGTGGCCCTGCATCCCTATGCCGCCCACCAGCTAAAGGCCTGGCCCCAAGAATACTACAGGGAACTGATCCGGATCCTGGACGCCCGCAAGGAACCCTGGATCTGCATCGGCCGGGGAACGGCCCTGTTCCCTGATCGGGCGGAGGATCTTACCAACCGGACCAGCCTGAGGCAGACTTGCGCTCTACTTTCCCTCTGCCGCTGTCTCGTCACCGGGGATTCCGGCCCTATGCACCTGGCTTCGGCCGTGGGATCCCCCGTGTTGGGCCTTTTCGGCCCCACTACGCGCGAGTGGGGGTTCTACCCGGCGGGAGCGGGGGACCGGATTCTGGA
>JAISMK010000048.1 GCA_031276785.1 Desulfovibrio sp.
AACGCGGTAAAGAAATCAAGCCTCCCTTGCGATGCTCTTTTTGCGACAAGGGCGAAGATCAGGTGAAGCGTCTAATTGAAGGCCCGGAGCGCATCTGCATATGTGATGAATGCGTGCAGTTGTGCAATGAAATCATGGCCAATCAGACTCTGGAGGAAGTGCGCGACGACGGCCGCCTGCTGCCGCCGGAACAGATCAAGGCCCGCCTGGACGAGTATGTCATAGGCCAGGATCGGGCCAAAAAAATCCTGGCCGTGGCCGTGCACAACCACTACAAGCGGGTTTTTTTCAAAGAGGCCATAGGCCCCGATGTGGAACTGGAAAAAAGCAACATCCTGCTCATGGGTCCTTCGGGCAGCGGAAAGACCCTGCTGGCTAAAACCCTGGCCCGCATTCTCAATGTTCCCTTCGCCATTGCCGACGCCACCACTCTGACCGAGGCGGGCTATGTGGGCGAGGATGTGGAAAACATCCTGGTGCAGCTTCTCCAGAACGCTGATTATGATCTGGAAGCCTCCTCCCGGGGCATTATCTATATCGACGAGATTGACAAGATCGCCCGCAAGGGGGACAGCCCCTCCATCACCCGCGACGTTTCGGGCGAAGGGGTGCAGCAGGCCCTGCTGAAGATCATTGAGGGCACGGAGGCCAACATCCCTCCCAAGGGCGGGCGCAAGCATCCGCAGCAGGAATACATCCGCATGGACACCTCCCACATTCTCTTTATTCTGGGCGGCGCCTTTGTCGGATTGGAACAGATCATAGCCCAGCGCGTCCGGGGCCGGTCCATGGGCTTCGGCGCCCGCATAGAAAGCAAGGCCAGGCGGAACAAAGGACAGGCGGAGGGCGCGGCCGCCAGCCTGCTGGATCAGGTCCATCCCAACGACCTGGTGAAGTTCGGCCTGATTCCGGAATTTGTCGGCCGCGTCCCGGTCATCTCCCATTTGGACGAGCTGGAGGAAAGCGACCTGATCCGGGTGCTTACGGAGCCTAAAAACGCCCTGCTCCGCCAATATCAGAAACTCTTCGATCTGGACAGGGTCACTTTGCGCTTCACCCAGGACGCTCTGACCGCTGTGGCCAGAGAGGCCATGGAACAGAAAACCGGCGCCAGGGGCCTGCGCAATGTTCTGGAGGCGGCCATGCTGGACATCATGTACGCCCTGCCTTCCCAGAAGGGCGTCAAGGAGTGCGTAATCAACGCCGCTGTGGTGGAGAAACGCAAACCGCCCCTCCTGATTTACGATCCGGACGCCCCCCAGAACGCGGCTGGCCTGGCCAAAGTCCAGTGAGGCGTTTGCCTGGACAGGGCGCGTCCGCGCCGCGGCCCATGACGCGCTGTGGCGCGCAACCAGCAGACGGGAGAACAGCATGGCGCACAGCCTGATTCCGAACCACAAGGAAATGCCCCTCATGCCCCTGCGTGAGGTGGTCATGTTCCCCAAGTCCATCGTGCCGCTTTTCGTGGGCCGGGAGGCATCCATACGGGCCATTGAGGCGGCCATAGACCGCCATGACCGCCAAATCCTGCTGGTGGCCCAGAGAGACTCCAGCCTCTCCCATCCCCTGGATACGGATCTGTTCGCCGTGGGCACGGTCAGCCGCATCCTGCAGCTGCTCCGGTTGCCGGACGGCACCATAAAAGTCTTGTTTGAAGGACTTTTCCGCGCCCGCTGGGAGCTTTTTTCCTCCCCGGAGGAAGGGGGGGAGGAAAACTCCTTTCAACTGGCCCGGATCCTGCCGCTGGCCTCCAGCAACAGCAGCGGGTCGGAAACCGTCGCCGTCATCCGCGCCGCCCTGGAGGCCCTGGATGAATACGCCAGGAGCAACAAAAAACTCACTCCGGATATCCTGGCGGCCATTACCGCCAACTCCGATCCCGGCCGGCTGGCCGATGCCATTATTCCCCACCTCAAGGTGGAATACCTGAAAAAGCAGGAAGTGCTGGAGGCCGTGGACAGCGCCGCCCGGCTGGAAATGGTCTTCGGCATGCTCCAGGGCGAGATCTCCATTTCCAGCATGGAAAAGCGCATCAAGACCCGGGTGAAAAACCAGATGGAGCGCAACCAGCGCGAATACTACCTGAACGAGCAGATCAAGGCCATCCACAAGGAAATGGGCCGGGAGGAAGATCCCCTGCTGGAGCTGAACGAGCTGGACAAACGCCTGCAGGAAAAGAATATGCCTGAGGATGCCCGCGGCAGGGCCCTGCGCGAATTGAAAAAACTCCGCCAGATCCCCCCCACCTCGGCGGAATATACCGTTGTCCGCAATTATGTGGACTGGATTTTGGATCTTCCCTGGAATGATCTGGCCGAAACCTCCATTGACATAGAAAAGGCCCGAGCCATCCTGAATGCCGATCACTACGGCCTGGACAAGCCCAAAGAACGCATTCTGGAATATCTGGCCGTGCATAAGCTCGCCGGCAGGCTCAAAGGCCCCATCCTCTGTCTGGTCGGCCCGCCGGGCGTGGGCAAGACATCCTTGGCCAAATCCGTTGCCCGGGCGACAGGGCGGGAATTTATCCGCCTTTCCCTGGGCGGAGTGCGTGACGAAGCGGAAATCCGGGGGCACAGGCGCACCTATGTGGGCGCCCTGCCGGGCAAGATCATCCAGTCCCTGAAGCGTGTTTCCTCCAACAATCCTCTGTTCTGCCTGGATGAAATAGACAAGATGAGCATGGACTTCCGGGGGGACCCTTCCGCGGCCCTGCTGGAAGTTCTGGATCCGGAGCAAAACAATGCCTTCAATGACCACTACCTGGACATGGACTACGATCTGTCCCAGGTCTTTTTTATCACCACGGCCAATTCCCTGCACGCCATTCCCCTGCCCCTGCAGGATCGCATGGAAATCATCCGCCTGCCCGGCTACCTGGAGACGGAAAAACTGCACATCGGCAAAGACTTTATCCTGCCCAAGCAAAGGGAGGCCCACGGCCTTGCGCTCCGCAACATCCACTTGTCCGACCAGGCCATTCTGGACATTATCCGCACCTACACGCGAGAGGCCGGGGTCCGCGGCCTGGAGCGCGAAATAGCGACCCTGTGCCGGAAAATAGCCATGCAGGTTGTTGCCGCGGACGATCGGGACAGGAGGGTCGCCGTCGGCCGCCAGAGTCTGCCTTCCCTGCTGGGGGTCAGGAAATTCCGCCACGGCGAACGCGAAACCGAACCCCAGGTGGGCGTATGCACCGGCCTGGCCTATACCGAACTCGGGGGCGAAATTCTCCTGGTGGAAACCGCCCTCATGCCCGGGACCGGCAAGGTGCAGACCACGGGGAAACTCGGCGACGTCATGACGGAAAGCGCCCAGGCCGCCCTGTCCTATGTCCGTTCCCGCTCGGACGTCTTCGGCCTGCGCCCGGAATTTCACAAGGATATTGATATCCATATCCATGTGCCCGAAGGGGCGACGCCCAAGGACGGCCCCTCCGCCGGCATAACCCTGACCACCTCCCTGGTGTCCGCCCTGCTGGGCATTCCGGTGCGCAACGATGTGGCCATGACCGGGGAAATCACCCTGCGCGGCCGGGTCCTGCCCATCGGCGGCCTGCGCGAAAAACTCCTGGCCGCCCGCAGAGGCCTCATTTCCACGGTGATCATCCCCAAGGACAATGAAAAAGACCTCCGGGAAGTGCCGGCGGACATCCTGAAGGGCCTTGTCATCCTGCCTGTGGAACATGTGGACGAGGTGCTGCCCCAGGCCCTGGGCGCCGCGCCTCATGAAATCTTCCAGGGCCGCGAAAATGCCGTGCCCCTGGCTCTTTCCCTGAAAAAGACGGAGGCCGCCAAGGCCAAACTGCACGGACACGGCTTTGATTGACAAAAGGGGGTGGAACAAAGGTTGACTTTTGCCCCCCAAACGCCAATACTGCCCCTCGTAGCCGCGCGGCCATCCGGCGCCGCCGGCGCGAAGGGCGGGCAGGCGGACGGCATGCGGGCTGAAAGATCGCAAATTTTACCTTGGGAGACAAACAAGGAACGAGCGGATCGCAAGCCGTGGCCTGATTTTTGCCACACACACACACACACACACACACACACACACACACACACACACACACACACACACACACACACACAGTAGCTCAGACCCCCGGCGCGCCATCCGTCCAG
>JAISMK010000055.1 GCA_031276785.1 Desulfovibrio sp.
CAGGCTGAGCTATATCACCGGCTGCTTCCTCACCGCTGTTTGCGCCATCCTGACATCCATCACCGGCCTGGAGTACATCATCAAGTGGGTGACCCCCGTGCTGCAGCTTATCTACCCTCCGGCCATAGCCCTGACCCTGTGCCTGTGCTTCCTCACCCCTTATTTAGGTGGCCTGCGGGGCGCCTGCTATGCCACAACCCTTTACGGGTTGCTTGACGCCCTGCAATTGTGGCTGCCCATGCTCGGCATTGCGGACGGCATCCCCGGTCTGGCCCGGATTCCCGGCCAGGCGGACGGCCTCGGCTTCGTCTGGTTTATGGTCGTCGGCTGGCTGCTGGGACATTTTGTACTCTGGAAGGAAGAGCGGTATGTTTTAGACCCGACAAAGCAGGCGACTGTGGAATAGAGCAATTCACGAATGAAACGAGTGAACTGCGCGGCGAGGATTTGCGAGCAAATCCTCGCCGCTAAACAGGAGCAGGCGGGCTTTGTCCGCCGTAAGCGAATTGTTTCAAGCGTTAATCGCTATAGTCCGCGCCGGTCGGCCGAACCCGCCATTTTTGCAAACGAGAAACCATCAACGCAAGGAAAAGAGATGAAAGCATTGGAAGGCCTCAGAGTGATCGAATTATGCCACGCGTACAACGGACCCTTTTGTTGTATGCTTCTCGCCGATCAGGGCGCGGAGGTTCTCAAGATAGAACCCCCGGAAGGCGATCAGTGCCGCGACTTTATCCCCTTCCATACCAATGGCGGGGAAAGCGCCTTTTATACCTACCTGAACCGGAATAAAAAAGGAGGAACGCTGAATCTGAAACATCCAAAGGCCCTGGAACTGTTTTATGCCTTGGTGAAAACAGCGGATGTCGTGGTGGAAAATTACCGTTCCGGCGTGGCAAAGAAGCTGAAGGTGGACTATGAAACCTTACGCGGCATCAACCCCAGAATTATTTACGCGGCGGGTTCCGGATTCGGCCAGCGCGGCCCCCTTGCCCATCGCCCCTGTTATGACATGGTGGCGCAGGCCATGGGGGGCATGATTTCCCTGACAGGCTATCCGGACGCGCCGCCGGTGAAATGCGGCCCTTCCGTGGCGGACAACGTCACCGGAACCTTCCTCTGCGTGGGCGTCCTCACGGCTCTTCTGCACAGGGAAAAGACCGGAAAGGGCCAGATGGTGGACGTCTCCATGGTGGACACCATTTTCAGCCTGCTGGAAAACGCCATTCCCCTCCATACCGCCAACGGAGTCATTGCGGAGCGCAAGGGCAACATTGATCCTACCATCGCCCCCTTTGACGTTTTTGAGGCCAGAGACGGCTATGTGGCCATGGGCGTCGGCACGGACAAGCTTTTCCGCTCCATGTGCGAAGCCATGGACATGCCCCGGCTGGCGGAGGATCCCCGCTACGCGGACAACGGCCTGCGGGTGAAAAACTACCTGCCCGGCCTGCGAGACACGATCAACAATTGGGCCAGAACGAAGACCAAGGCGGAACTTGAGCGCATCTTCGAACAAGCCGGGGTTCCCTGCGGTCCGGTGCTGAACATCAAGGAAGCTATTGAGCATCCGCATATTCAGGCCAGGGAGATGATGGTCCACATTGAGCATCCCACGGCGGGCGATTGCTATGTGCAGGGCGTTCCCATCAAACTTTCGGAAACCCCCGGCTCCGTGGACACGCCAGCCCCGCTCCTGGGGCAGCATACAGGGGAAATTTTCGGCCTGACCGGCGAGCAGGTGGCAAGGCTCAAAGATGAAGGCGTCTTGTAACGTATGTCACGCGAAAAATACGCGCAGGCAGCCATGAAAGGCGCTCCAAATCAAACGGGAGGAAGAGCATGAGAACGACCTCAGTTTTGCACTACAACATGAGTACCGCGGACAGCAATGACCCTTTCGGCATTGTGCCCGTGGGTCGTCTGCTGGAGTTCATCGGCGATGTTGAGACGGAAATCGTCATCTTGCATGACGGTGATGAATCTCTGGCGCTTGGCTATAACGGCGTCAAGGTCTATGAGGAAGTCTATGTTGGGGATCAGATAGACTTTAAGGCCTCTTTGCTCAAGACAGGCAACACCTCCCGCGAAATTCTCATGGAGGTCTGGAAGGTCGCCACCACCGCCGCACGCGCTGGCAAGACCGGGGCGCATCCGGAGGAGATGGTCCACTTTGATCAGCCACGGCTGGTCATGGATGGCAAGGTCATCCTCATTGTTGTCAAGGATCGCCAGAGGGGCGCGCAGCCCGACGGCATAGTGAACAATCCCTGGCGCGCACTGCCGTAAGGAGGTACAACCATGACGACTGACAAGGACACGACCCTGACAATGCGCTACAGAATGTCTGAACGCGATGCCCATTACGGCGGCGGACTGGTGAATGGCGCCCGTTCCCTCCTGTACATGAGCGATGTGGCCGCCCGGGTTATGACAAAATTATACGCCAACCGGGGTCGCTGCACGGGCATGGAGGTCTGCCGGTTC
The DNA here is from genome assembly GCA_031276785.1 of Desulfovibrio sp. Taxonomy (GTDB): domain Bacteria; phylum Desulfobacterota; class Desulfovibrionia; order Desulfovibrionales; family Desulfovibrionaceae; genus Frigididesulfovibrio. Next base: position 2,488 of record JAISMK010000055.1, read on the forward strand.
TATTCCCCGGTGTTTGCCGGGGATTATCTGGAATTTGTCGCCAGAATTCTTGCGCAGGAAGGCAAAAAGGCGACTTTGGAGATCCGTTCCTTCAAAGTGGCCTATGTTCCGAAAAGCCCCCCTTTTGACAGTTCCATTGATGTCCACGCGGACCCGGAGTTGTCAACCATGGCGATCTTCACCTATGAATCCCGGTTTTAGACATTTTCACCTGCACATTGCCTATGCAGAAAAAATATTCTGGCGGTGCGAAGCATGGCGCGGCAACGCCAGCGAGATTGGCGCAGGTGAGATTTTCCCGCCGTTACGCGACAATCTCAAAACTAGATTGCCCCAAAACAGAACCCATTGTTAGTTTTTACCTTTTAAACAACGGCTGATGACAAGGAGAAGAGACATGAGAAAATCTGTGTTGAGCTACAACATGACGACAGCGGACGCCACGAATCCGCGCGGGGTTGTCCCGGTGGGGAGATTGTTCGACTTCCTGGGCGATGCGGAAACCGAAATCCTTATCCTCTATGACGGGGTTGAATCCCTGTGCATCAGTTATGAGGACATGGAATTTTATGAAGAAGTCTATGTCGGCGACCAGCTGGAATTCCACGCCGAACTGGAGAGCGTCGGGAAGACCTCCCGCCGGGTCCGGGGCAAAACCTACAAACTGGCTACGCCGGCCGCGCGGCTGAACATCGCCGGGGCCAAGGATGGCGACATGGTCTGGTTTGATGAGCCGAAACTTGTGATGCAGAGCGTCGGAACCTTCATTGTGGCCAAGGAACGCCAGAGAGGCGCGCAGCCCGACGGCATTGTGCACAACCCCTGGCGCACGCTGGATAAATAAGGGAGGCGGAAAAAATGACGCAGGATATCATCGGCCAGGAAGTCACGTTGCGGTACCGCATGGCTGTAAGAGACGTCTTTTACGGCGGCGGGGTCGTTCCCGGTTCCCGTTCCTTCACCCTGCTGGGGGATACGGCGGATCGCCTGATGACCAAGGTTTACAAGAATCCGGGCCGCTGTGTGGGCATCAAGCGGTTCCGCCTGTATGCGCCGGTCTTTGCCGGCGACTATATGGAGTTTCGCGCCCGGGTCATCGCCCTGGAAGGCAGGGAAACCATCATTGAGGCGCGTTCTTTCAAGATCGCCCGCATTCCCGAAAAACCTCCCTTCGACAGTTCCATTGACACCTTTGCGGATCCCCCGGTCTCGGTTATGGGGATCTACCGCTATGTGCCTCTGAGCTGAACAGGGGGGCGCTCCGGAAATGAGACTGCTCGGCATGCGCACCTTGAAAACTGATCGTGGAGACCGAGCCCATCACCAAAAACGTCACCTTCATGATTTCCACGATAATTTTCCAATCCATGGGGCTTTGCATGTTCCCTCTGACCTTCCAGTTCATATTTACAGGACGTTCGGAAGACACGGTGCGCCGCAACCAGATATTTATGCCTCTGTATATGTACATGTATCCCTTTCTGATCCTGACGGCATACTATGTGCTGATCACCGTTACCGGTCTGACCAACCCGGATGAGGCCTTTATGGCCCTTATCGCGCGCGAGCTGCCTCCATGGCTGGTAGGCGTTGTGGCGGGAGGCGGCGTTCTCACCGCCATATTGGTGGCTTCTTTGTGCGCCTTAAGCATCGGCGGCCTGCTGACGCAGAATATCATCGGCATGTTCATCCCCAATCTTTCCTCACAAAAGGCCGTATACATAACCCGGTTCACCACTGCCTTCGCGCTGCTGTTCAGCGCCTTTATGGCCGTCTTCCTGCCCGCCCTCATGCTGGGCGTCACCAACTTCGCGTACTACGGTTTTACCCAGATGTTCCCGGTAACCGTCGCCGCGGCATTCTGGGGCAGGGCCACCAAGCAGGGTGTCTTTGCCGGCCTGCTCGTCGGTTTGATTCTGGTTTTTTATCTTGTCGGCTTCCAGGTGTATATCTGGGGCATCAATCCCGGTCTTGTGGCCCTTCTTTGCAATGCCGCCGTCATCATTACTGGGAGCTTGCTGACGCAACCGGATGAGGCAACCCTGAAGAATCATGAAATTTTCGCAAGTTATAATCCAACAGTGAAAGCGTAATGCAACCTCGGGCCGCCGTTCAGAAAATCAGAATGAGCGGTGGCTGAGGTCAAAAGGAGTATGCATATGTTTAATAAAATAAAAGAAATTGCTTCCGAACTCAAAAATGAAATGATCCCTTTTTGCCAAAAGATCGTTCAATCTCCATCTTTTGACGGAGAAGAAGGCAATGTTGCTGCACTGATCATGGAAGAAATGCGCAAACTTGGTTATGATGAAGTGTTCAACGACGAATACGGTAATGTTGTCGGTATTATAAAAGGTGATGAACCTGGACCGCACATCATGTATAATTCGCATATGGATGTCGTGCTTCCCGGCGAACGGGAAAAGTGGGGAGAATTTGATCCCTTCGGCGCCGAAATAACCTCAATGCTCACAGCCAAAGTTGACCCTGCCGAACAGGAGGAAACCCGGGTCGTTATAGGCAGAGGCGTCGCCGACATGAAAGCGACCATCGCTTCGCATGTATACACTGGAGCGCTTTTGAACGAGCTGAGAAAGCACCACGGCTACAAAATGCGCGGCGATTTTGTCCTCTCGTCTGTTATCTACGAGGAGGCCGGCGAAATGCTGGGTACGGTAAAGCTTATGGATGAAACTTTTCCTGCCCGCGACATCACGGTGCATGCCAACATTTGCGGCGAACCCACCAGTCTGCGCCTTGCCCTTGGACATCGCGGCCGTGTGGAGTTTCTCTTTAGAGTAAACGGCGTAGCCGCGCACGGCAGTTCGCCCTGGCTCGGCGTCAATGCGGTGAATAAGGCGATGAAATTCGTAGACGCATATGAAAAAGCCGTCGAAGCCGAGAAAAAAAACGATCCGGATCTGGGCTCCAGCAGCTACGCCCTGTGTTACATTGACTGCGCGCCCGGCGCCAACTGCATTGTGCCGGATGTCTGTAATATCCAGTACGACAGACGCATTACCCCCGAAGAAACGCCTGAAGGCGTGGTCATGCAGGCACAAAAAGTTATCGACAAATTGGCTGCGGAAGACAAAAATTTCAATGCAGTGGGCGCCATCAGAGAATGCGATCATCTGACATACACCGGCAAAGTTGTCCGCATGAAAAACTGCAAAGAAGCTTTCAAGCTGGACAGGAATCATCCTCTGGCCCGGGAAAGCGCCGCGGCCTTGCAGGCGCTCGGCCACGACAGCACCTTCTATTACTGGAACTTTGGCACAGATGCCCCGGTAACACACGTTACCCATAAAATTCCGACCATAGGATACTCCGGGACACAAGAAGTCTATTGCCATATCCCGCTGGAACGAGTCCGCCTGGATTGGCTGGAAAAATCCCTGGCCGGGAATGCCGCCATCTATCTTAGGGTGAGCTCTTTGGAAACGCGCGATCTGACTCTATAAGCTGCGCTTCACTTCGGAAGTTCACTTTGTCCTGGCGGTTTTATTGTTGGACTTTTGCGTACATTTCCAAATCAAACATGCTATAATATATTCACCTTGAGGAGGTGGATATATGTCACGACGGGCAAGTGGACGAGAGATTTTGGCAACGGCAAAGGAAGCTCTGAAAGAAGCCCGCACTTTGGGTGAATTGTGGAAGGCGCAGGCAGTCATTTTGTCACTGGAATTCAGCTTCAGCTCGGAACAGGTCGCCGGTGTTCTTGGAGTTTCACATGGCTGGGCTTGTAAATTACGGAAAGGAGCGGACCATGGATTTCAGACTGGATTCGGATCAGGAACTGATTCGCCAGACGGCGAAAGAGTTTGCGGAAAGGGAAGTGGAGCCCCTTGCGGCGGAAATCGACCGCACCCATGCCTTCTCCTGGGATCTTTTCCGGCGGACGCCGCGTACGCGGCTACCTTGGCGGGTTCCTGCTTCGTTGAGACTGCCCAGGGGGAATCCATTGCTTGGTTTCCGCGTTCAATTCCCACAGTGGGAATTTTACGGCTGCGAACCAATTACCTATTCCCCCAGGTCTCACTGCCTCTCCGCAGGCTGACACGGCTTGCCCAGCCGCCAAGGAGAGTATGGAGCGGAAAAGGCAAGGGAATTCCAGTAAAAAGAAAAAAGGTATGCCATGAAAGTTCTTGTCATCCACGGAAGCCGGCGCAAGCAGGGAAATTCCTCATTTTTGGCAAACAAATTTGTCGAATGCCTGGGCAGCCGGAATACGGACGCTGTATATCTCGCGGATCTTCACTACAAAGGATGCTCCGGCTGCATGACGTGCAGAAAAAAATCGGAAGAGTGCGTGATGCAGGACGAACTCAGCCCCGTCCTGGCAGCCGTTAAGGAAGCGGACGTCACCGTCCTGGCCGCTCCCATTTACCAGGAGTATGTCAACGGGGACATGAAGTGTCTTCTTGACAGATTCTTCTCCTACTTGGGCACAGATCACTTTCAGCGGTTGGAGGCGGGGGAAACGGATCTCCCGACCAGACTCGGACAGGGAAAATGCGCGGTGATGATTCTTTCACAGGGGCAACCGGAGACTCTCTACCCGTATCTTGCAGACTCCCTCAACGCGGTCCTGCGGGAAACCGGCTTCACGCATGTGCACATCGTCCGCTGTTGCCGGCTGAACAGTGCAAAAGACAGCAGAAGCCGCCCTGATTTGTTCGACAGGCTGGCCAGTCTGGCCAAGGAGATCCGCGCTTCGCGCCGGAGCGATTTCCGGGAGTGTTGACCCGCGAAGGGCACCTCCTTGCCGAAGCGCTGCCGCGTAGCGGATTAAGAGCCAAAGATCCTTTGCAGGTCAAACACCCTCGAAAAATCTATTCTCCGCTTCCCAGATAGGCGGACTGGATATCGGGATTGCCGAGGAGCGCGGGGGCGCTGTCCGCCAGGGCGATGCGCCCCACCTCTCTTGCGCGCCGGCGGACCAGCATGTAGACTGAAGACTCCGACAAGGCCGGGGAAAGCAAAAACCGCAAGGGAGCCGGATATGCAGCATTCCTTCCCCCGGGCGAGCCGCTTTACCGTGGATTCCTCCCGGGCCGGAGATCGCCTGGACAGGTATCTGGCGGAACAACTGGCGGACATGGGTCTCTCCCGGGAAAAGATCAAAGGTCATATCCGGCAGGGCCGGGTTCTGGTAAATGGTCTTGCCGCCGTTTCCCTCCGGCGTATTCTGCGGGAGGCGGACGAGATCTCCGTCCTTCTGCCGCCGCCGTCCACCCGTCTGGCTCCGGAAACGGGCCGCCTGGAAATCCTCCATCAGGATGAATGTCTGGCTGTGCTGAACAAGCCGGCCGGGCTGATCATCCATCCGGGCGCGGGTGTTTCCACAGGCACCCTGGCCCACAGGCTGGTGGCCCATTTCCCTTCTCTGGCCGCGCCGGAGGGCTTCCGGCCGGGCATTGTCCACCGCCTGGACAAGGATACCAGCGGCCTGTTGCTGGTCGCCCTGACGGAAAAAACCCGCCTGGACCTCGCAGCCCTCTTCGCCGGGCGCAAGGTGGACAAGGAATACCTGGCCCTGGTCCGCGGCGTGCCAGGAACAGCCGGGGGAACCATTGACGCCCCCCTGGGACGCCACCCGCGGGCCAGGATCAAAATGGCCGTGGTGGCTGAAGACAGAGGCGGCAAGCCGGCCCGGAGCATCTGGCGGATGGTCTATGCGGATCCCGAAGGCCGCTTTGCCTTGTTGGCGGTCCGCATCCTCACCGGCCGAACCCACCAGATCCGGGTTCACCTTGCCCGCCTGGGCCATCCCCTGCTGGGGGACTCCCTATACGGGCCGGCCGGCTGCCGGGCGGAGGCCGCCGCTCCGCGTCAGATGCTGCACGCCTGGAAAATCGCTCTGGATCACCCTTGCACCGGCCGCCGGATGCGCTTCGCCTGTCCCCTGCCTGACGATTTTCTGAATTTCGTCCACAATCTGGGGAGCCGCACATTGCGGGTTGTGGTCACAGGCTCCCCCGGCTGCGGCAAATCAGCCCTTACGCGCGCCCTGGCCGCCCTGGGGACGCCTGTTTTCAGCGCCGACGCCGAGATCGCGGCCCTGTACCAACGGGACAAGGCCGGCTGGCAGATTCTCCGCTCCCGCTACGGGGATCGCTTTGTGCCGGGAGGAAAGGGCCCTGTGGATAAGGCCGCTCTGGGCCGGGCCATGCGCGAATCCGGGGAGATCCGCCGGGAGGTGGAAGCCCTGCTCCACCCCCTGGTGCGCGCCGAGCTGGAAGCCTTCTGGAGCGGGCAGGAGGCTCAGGGAGCCTTGCTGGCCCTGGCCGAGGTTCCCCTGTATCTGGAAGCCGGCTTTTTCCGCAACGGGGCCAGACCGGACCCGACTACGGACGAGGCTCTGGCCGCCCTGCTCAACGTCCACCCCCACCGTCCTTTGCTGCTGGGGGTTTCCTGCCCCTTCGCCCTGCGGCGGGAACGCATCCTGCGCACCAGAGGCTGGAGCGAGGCCGTCATCAACAGCATGGAAGCCTGGCAATGGCCGGAAGAGAAAAAAATGGCCGGCTGCGACCTTGTCTTGGACAATAGCGGGAGCGAAGCCGCGCTTGAAGCCGCGGCCGGACGGCTGACCATCCGCCTGCTGGATCTCAGAGAGTCGCGGGCGCGCCTGCTGGCGGAAACCATCCGCGGGTACGGCGAGTCCGTGTCTGCTGCTACGCCTTGCCCGAGCAGCCGAGTACATCACGGATCTTGCGCCGCACCATTTCCTTGACCGCCGCCCGCGCGGGCCTGAGGTAGGAACGGGGATCGAATTCCTCGGGATGCTCGACGAAAAATTTGCGAATAGAGGCGGTCAGGGCCAGCCGGATATCGGTATCAATATTGATTTTACAGACGCCGTAACCGGCCGCCTTGCGCAGCAGATCTTCGGGCACTCCCCTGGCGCCGCCGACCTTGCCCCCATAGGCGTTGGCCATGTCCACAAATTCCTGGGGAACGCTGGATGCGCCGTGCAACACCAGAGGGAAACCAGGCAGCTTGTTGGTGATGGTTTCCAGGCGGGGAAAGTCCAGCTTGGCGTCTCCCTTGAATTTGTAGGCGCCGTGGCTGGTGCCGATGGCAATGGCCAAAGAGTCGCAGCCTGTGCGCCTAACAAAATCCACCGCCTGATCAGGATCGGTGTAAATGCTTACTTCCGCGGCCACATCCTCCTCCACCCCCTGAATGCGGCCAAGTTCGGCTTCCACCCAGACGCCTCTTGGGCGGGCGTATTCGACCACCTGCCGGGTCAGGGCGATATTTTCCCCATAGGGCAAATGGGAGCCGTCGATCATGACGGAGGTGAAGCCGCCGTCAATACAGGCTTTGCAAAGATCAAAATCGGGTCCGTGGTCCAGATGCAGCACTACGGGCAGATCGGATTCCTGCAGAGCGGCCTCAATGAGTTTAACGATGTATGTCTGTCCGGCGTACTTGCGGGCTCCGGCGGAGACCTGCAGAATAATAGGGGCTTTTTCTTCCGCCCCGGCCTCCATAATGCCTTGGATAATTTCCATATTGTTGACGTTGAAAGCCCCCACGGCGTACCGTTCCAGATAGGCGCGCGCAAACATGTCCTTGGGTGTGACGAGCGGCATGGCGTTTCTCCTTACGAACTGTGATTGCTCCGGACGGGGCTGCCCCCTGCCGGCGGCCCCCTTATCCTGTCAGGAATTTCATAGGAAATTTCAGCGGAAAAAGCAATGCGCGCCGCCGTTTCCCTGCCAGGCCGCCCTGCATCCGCCGTCCGCGCGCCTTCCCGGCTTCTCCGGGACGGGGATCTCCGGAGTCAGAGCGGGAGGAAGCGCATCTCCCGGAGTCTCTCCAAGGTGGAGGCGTCTGTGAAATCAAACTTCAAAGGGGTCAATGTCGCCCAGCCTCCGGTCAGCAGTCCCCGGTCCGATCCCTCGGTGACCCGTTCCGGCGGAATGGCGCCGTCCAGCCACCAGTAGAGGTTGCCGCGCGGGTCTTCCCGGCGGTGGTACCAGTCGTGCCAGACCGCCTGGGTCTGCGGGCACAGGGCGAGTCCCAGAAAGGAGCTTACCGGGCGGTTGGGCAAATTGAGGTTCAGCACCCGCCTTTCAGGCAGGTCCGCCCAAGGCAGTTTTTCCATGACCGCCACGGCATATCGGGCATGTTCCAGAAGATCCGGGGGGGAGAAGGAATCGTGCGAGACGGCCAGGGCCGGAAAGCCCAGGTGGGCCGCTTCCGTCGCCGCCGCCACGGTGCCGGAATAGAGGATGTCCGGACCGACATTGGCCCCGGCATTGATGCCGGAAACAACAATATCCGGACTTTGCGGCAGAAGTTCACCGATGCCGAGCTTAACGCAGTCCGCCGGGGTGCCGTAGACGCCCAGGCCTTGGAAATGCCGGTCCTCCACCTGGCGGACCCGAAGGGGACCGGAAACGGTAATGGCATGCCCCACAGCCGACTGCTCCGTCATGGGCGCGATGACCCGGACCTCATGTCCGGCATCAACCAGAGCCCGGTACAAAGCCCTGAGCCCGGGGGCGTGGATGCCATCGTCGTTGGTAAGGGCGACCCTCATGCCTGCTCCATTGGCGCCGTAAGGTGGCGTTGCAAAAATAAAATACTCTTATGGTTCGCGCTCCCTGTTCAGGGTATCCGTCCCCGGAGGGCGCGTCAAGGCGGGGCAAAGACGGCTTCAGGAAGGTATTGCCAAAAGGGATAACTAACTCTATAATTTTCAGATACCGAAAAAATGTGGAGCTGGGCCGGCTGCCGCCAGGGGCCGCGCCCCGGCTCGCCTCCCAGGCAAGGCGGTTGGAGTGGAAGACGCGACAACAAAAGAGCAGGCGGTCAAACCGACGATTCTCATCGTTGACGACACTCCTGACAACATCACCCTGCTCACCTCTCTTCTGAGCGATCAATATAAAAACAAGGTCGCCACTAACGGCGTGCGGGCATTGAAGATCGCCACGACCTTCCCTCCGCCGGATCTCATCCTGCTGGACATCATGATGCCGGAGATGGACGGATATGAAGTCTGCCGCCGGATCAAGGAAGACCCGCTCACCGGCGACATCCCAGTCATCTTTCTGACGGCCAAATCACAGGAAGGTGACGAAACCAAGGGTTTTGAACTGGGGGCCGTGGACTACATCACCAAACCCATTGTGCCTCCCATCCTGATGGCCCGGGTACAGACCCATCTGGCCCTCCAGGCGGCGCGCAAATCCCTTAAAGCGCAAAATGAAATCCTGGAAGAGCAGGTGGACCGCCGGACGCGGCAGCTCGCCGCCCTGCAGGATTCCATCATTGTGGCCATGGCCTCCCTGGCGGAAACTAGGGACAACGACACCGGCCACCATATCCGGCGCACCCAGCAGTATGTGCGGGAACTGGCCCTCTGCCTGCGCAGGAAACCTCCCTACGCGGATTTGCTGGACGACGGGCAGGTCTCCTTGCTGTACAAATCCGCGCCGCTGCACGACATAGGCAAAGTTGGCGTGCCCGACCGTATTCTGCTGAAACCCGGCCCCCTGACCCAGGACGAATTCGAAGAAATGAAGCGCCACACCATCTACGGCCGGGACACCATTCTGGAGGCGGAAAGGAGCATGGCCGAGCCGCAGAGCTTTTTGGAGGTTGCCAAGGAAATCGCTTATTCTCACCATGAAAAGTGGGACGGCACAGGCTACCCCCAGAGGCTCAAAGAGGGGCAGATCCCTCTCTCCGCCCGGCTCATGGCCCTGGCGGATGTCTATGACGCCCTTATTTCCAAACGCATCTATAAAGGCGCCATACCCCACGAAGAGGCCGCCGCCATCATTGTCAAAGGCCGTGGGCAGCATTTCGATCCCGATGTTACAGACGCCTTTCTGGAAGTGCAGGATTCCTTCGCGTCCATTGCCAGAGAATTCAAGGAGCAGGAATAATTTTCCAGCCCGGAAGGCGGCCATTCAAAACTGCATGGACGCAGTTTTGAATGGGAAATTGAACAATATGGATAAGCTGACTTTTGAGCGCAGGCGGGAGCGGGTCCGGTCCTTGATGCGCCGGGAAGGCCTGGCGGCTCTGCTGGTGTCGCTGGACGCCAACCGCTTCTACCTGAGCGGCTTTGAGCTGCATGATCCCCAGGCCGGAGAAAGTTCGGGCTGCCTTGTGATCCTGGCCGACGGCAAGGACTGGCTGTGTACGGATTCCCGTTTTTTCGCCGCCGCCAGCCGGGTATGGGAAGAGGAGCGCATTTTCCTGTACAGGGAGTCGGCCCCTAAGCAGGTGGGCGGCCTCTTGCGCGACAAGGCGCACGGTGTGACTGGCTTTGAAGCGCGCCATGTCTCCGTGGAGTACTTTGACCTGCTTTCGCCGGGTCTTTCCCTGCGGCGGGCTGACGGTCTGGTGGAGGGCCTGCGCGCCGTCAAGGAGCCGGAGGAACTCCGGCTCCTTGACGCGGCCTGCCGGCTCAACCACAGGCTCATGGACCGGATGCCCGGGATCCTGGCTCCCGGACAAAGCGAGGCCGATCTGGCCCGGGGCATTGAGCGCTTTTTCCGGGACAACGGCGCCCAGGAACTGGCCTTTGCCTCCATCGTGGCTGTGGGAGCCAATGCCGCCCTGCCCCATGCCATCCCCGGTCAGGATTGTCTGGGTGAAAATTGCGGCATCCTCATTGACGTCGGCTGCCGGGTTGAAGACTACTGCTCGGATCAGACCCGCTCCTTCTGGGTGGGAGATACCCCGGATGTCCAGTGGAGCCGCCACCTGGATCTGATCCGGGCGGCTCAGGAACGGGCCATCCTGGCCATCCGGCCCGGCGCGGCCATGTCCGGGATCTACGGCGCGGCCCGGAAATACCTGGAAGATGCTGGAGTGGGCGAACTGTTCACCCACGGTCTGGGGCACGGCATCGGCCTGCAGACCCATGAGGCTCCGAGCCTGAATCTTAGCTCCGAAGCCGTTGTCCGGCCGGGCATGGTGTTCACTGTGGAACCCGGCCTGTATGTGCCCGGCAGCCACGGCGTGCGCTGGGAATACATGGTCCAGGCCACCGAGGACGGAGCCAGGGTGCTGTAGCCGGCCGCAGGCGGCGGAGGCGGCGTGACGGACAGGAAACGCGGAATAATCGGCGCAGCCGGAAAGCCCGGAAGCCGGTTCCCTGTCCAGGAGGGGAAAAACTCTCCTGGACCGGTCAGGGACGAAAACCCGGAACCGGACCGGAGCAAGGCTGCGGAGGGGGAGGCGGAATGCCTGCAACGCCGCAGGCATGTGCTGCACGGGCAGGTGCAGGGAGTGGGCTTCCGGCCCTTTGTCTTTGCCCTGGCCCGGAAGCTGGGGCTGACCGGATTTGTCCAGAACACTCCGGAAGGGGTTCTGGCTGAGGCCCAAGGGAAGACAGATGCCCTTGCGGCCTTCAGCCGCGGTCTGGACCTGGAGCGGCCGCCCCGGTCCAGAGTCACCGCCAGCAGGGAGGAGAGCATCCCTCCCCGGCCGGAGGAAAAGGAATTTGTCATTGCCCGCACAACCCGCGGCTCCGGGCACACCCTTCTGGCAAGCCCGGATATCGCCCTGTGCGCCGACTGCCGGGCAGAGATGCGTGACCCCGCCAACCGGCGGCGGGATTATGCCTTCACCAACTGCACCAACTGCGGACCGCGCTACACCGTCACCCGCTCCATGCCCTATGACCGCTCGGCCACAAGCATGGCCTGCTTTCCCCTTTGCCCCGAATGCCTGCGGGAATACGAAGATCCCCGCCAACGGCGCTTCCACGCCCAGCCCAACGCCTGCCCTGTCTGCGGACCCAGGCTCTGGTTCGTTCCTCCCCCCAACGGGGGGATGCGCGGGGCCGAAGGCCGGGCCGCCCTGACAGCCGCCGCCGTCCTGCTGCGCAGAGGGGGCATCCTGGCTCTCAAGGGTCTGGGGGGCTTTCACCTGGCCTGCGCCGCAGACAATGAGGAAGCCGTGTCCCTGCTGCGCCGGCGCAAGCGGAGGCCGGACAAACCCTTCGCCCTGATGGCGCCGCACCTGGACGCCGCCCGCCTCCTTGCCGACATCGGCCCGGAGGAACAGGCCCTGCTGTCCGGCCCGGAACAGCCCATTGTCCTATGCCCGGCGCGCCCTGGCGGCCCCCTGGCCGCGGGCGTGGCCCCCCGCCTGTCCCGGGTGGGGGTTATGCTGGCCTACACGCCTCTGCATCTGGTCCTGCTGGCGGCCTACATGGCGCAAGGCCCCCGCATCCCCGCCCTGGTCATGACTTCGGGCAACAGGGAGGGCGAACCCCTCTGCCGCGGCAACCGCGAGGCTCTGGACCTCCTGCGCGGCCTGGCGGATGCTTTTCTGCTCCACAACCGGGATATCCTGGCCCGGGTGGACGATTCCGTGGTGAGTCCCCTGGCGGATGGCCGTACCCTATTTTTCCGGCGCGCCAGGGGATATGTGCCCCAGCCTCTCGCGCTTTCCGTAGACGCTCCGGCAAGTGCCCGCTCTCTTGGGGGACAGGAAGCGATCCTCCCGGCCGGGCCGCCCTCGCAGGGCGCGGCCGGCGCCCTGCCCGTGATTCTGGGGGTCGGGGCGGAAGGGAAGAATACCTTCTGCCTGCTCAAGGGGAAAGACGCCTTTGTCAGCCAGCATATCGGAGACTTGACCAATCTGGAGACAGCGGCTTTTCAGCGGGAGACCCTGGAACACCTGTGCGGGCTGCTCCAGGTCCGGCCCGGGGCGGCGGTGCGGGATCTGCATCCGGATTTCCTGAGCAGCCGTCTGGCTGAGGAGTCCGGCCTGCCCGTCCTCCGGCTCCAGCACCATTACGCCCACGCCCATGCCCTTCTGGCCGAACACGGCTTTCCGGCCCGGGGCAGGGAGACGGCCCTGGTTCTGGCCATGGACGGCGCCGGCCTGGGAGAGGACGGACGCATCTGGGGAGGGGAATTTTTGTTCCTGCGCCCCGGCGCCGCCGGCAACGGGCCGGAACACCAGCGCCTGGCCCATCTGGCCCCCCTTGCGCTTCCCGGAGGCGACGCCGCCGTGCGCGAACCTTGGCGGACGGCCCAGGCTCTGCTCGCGGAACTGGATCTGGCCGGCGGCCCAACCCCGCCCTGGCTGCCGGAACATGCCCGGGCGGCAGCCCTGGTGCCCGTCCTGGCGCGCAACGGCCTGAACACTCCGCGGGCCACAAGCTGCGGCCGGCTCTTCGACGCCGTGGCCGCCCTGCTGGGGCTATGTTCCGTCAGCAGCTACGAAGGCCAGGCCGCCGTGCTTCTGGAAGAAGCCCAGGGAGGCCTGCCCGGCGCGGACGACACCCCCTATCCCTGCCCCTGGACGGCTCCTGGCCCAGGCGCCGCCTGCTGGCAGTTGGACAGCCGCATTCTGTTCCGGGCTGTCTGGGAGGACTGGCGGCGCGGCCAGCCCGCCGTCCGTATTGCCCGCAGGTTCCACCTGGGGCTTGCCGCCGGCCTGGCGGATCTGGCGGGGCATCTGGCGACGGGCCAGAGAGTGCGCCATGTGGGCCTTACCGGGGGCTGCCTGAACAACCGGACCCTGGCCCTGCTCCTGGCCCGCCGCCTGGAGAAAAGGGGCCTGCTGCCCCTGCTCCATCTCTCCTTTCCTCCCCATGACGGCAACATCTCTCTGGGCCAGGCCGCCTGGGGCCGTCTGGTCCTCGCCCGCGGGGCCGCAAGCGCTTCATAAGCCAGGCTGCGGGCCGATTATTTCCGTCCCCACGCCAGTATCTGTAAATAATTCCAGAAGAATGCAATTCTCCACGCGGCCATCTAGGATCATGGCCTTTTCCACCCCCGCCCGCAAGGCTTCCAGGCAGCAGGCGACCTTGGGAATCATGCCGCCCGTGATGGTGCCGTCGGCGAACAGGCGCTGGGTTTCCTTCATGGTCAGGGAGCGGATCAGTTCCTTGTCCCTGGAAAGAATGCCCGGAACGTCGGTGAGCAGGAGCAGCCGCCGGGCCTTCAGGGCCGCGGCGACGGCCCCGGCCACGTTGTCCGCGTTGATATTATATGTGCCTCCCGTATCGTCCACTCCGGTGGGGGCTATGACCGGAACGCAGTCCTCTCGGGACATCAGCTCCAGCAGAGCGGTCTCCACGCCCAGAACCTCCCCCACCCGGCCGAGGTCTATGAATTCCGACGGCTGGGACGGCGAGGAGATCAGCATCTGCAGCTTCCGAGCCCGGATCAGCCGGCCGTCCTTTCCGGAAAGACCCACCGCCCGCACTCCGGCCATGTTCAGGCGGCCGACGATTTCCTTGTTCACCTTGCCCACCAGCACCATCTCCACCACATCCATCGTGGCCTCGTCCGTAACCCGCAGACCTTCCCGGAAAGAGGACTCCATATTCAGGGCGGAGAGCATCTCCCCAATCTGCGGACCTCCCCCGTGGACAATTACCGGCCGGATCCCCACATATTTGAGCATGACTACATTCATGGCGAAGGATCGCTTCAAAGTCTCTTCCGCCATGGCGTGGCCGCCATATTTGATCACCCCATATTCTCCGCGAAAACGGCGGATATAGGGCAAGGCTTCCATCAGCATCTTCGCCTGCATCCTGTGGTGCTTGATCCGGACTTCCCGGTTTTCCATCACGGCCTTCCTCCCTTGCAAATAACGCATTTCCACTTTGATATTACATATTAATTTTTTAGGGCATTTCCACTTTGATTGCGCATCACAGTTTCTCCTGATCCGCGTCCGCTCCGGCGCGTAGCAGCGCAAGTAAATTGCGCTTACGCCTTCGCGGCGGGCGGCCTTCACCCTATGTGAACCCAAGGGCAAAGACAATGGCTTCGCGGCCTTCCTTGACAGGGAAGGCGGGCGAAGATAACTGGAAACGGGCCGTTCCCGAAAAAACGAGAAGCGGTAACTTCCGCCTCCGGCCGAACCCTGTCCTCCTGACTATATGCGTCACAACACTATTTGCGCCTTGCCCCTGTCCTGTCCCGGACCCCCTCCCTACTTGGCGGGAGTGGACGAGGCCGGCCGCGGCAGCCTGGCCGGTCCGGTGGTGGCGGGAGCCGTTCTTTTCTCCCCCGGCTTCCCCTTTGCCCGCAATCTGCCGGGCCTGGACGATTCCAAAAAGCTCACTCCAGCCCGGCGCGATGTTATGGCCGCCGGCATCCGCAGGCATGCCCTGGCCGTGGGCCTCGGCCTGGCCTGGCAGGAGGAAGTGGACTCAGTGAACGTCCTGAACGCCACCTTCCGGGCCATGAGTCGGGCCGTTCTGGCCCTGGCGGCAGCGCTGTCCTCTATCCCGGCGCCTCTGCCGGGACTGCGGATAGACGGCGACCACGCCATTCCCATTGAGCAGTGGCGGTTGTGCCGGGATCTGCCGCCGACAAGCCCTGTCTGCGCAGACCAGGCCGCCGGGCTGGGCCTGTTACCCCCCTTTGCCGATCCTTTGCCGCCGCTGCCTCCCCAGGAGACCCTGGTGAACGGCGACGCCCTCTGCCCTTCCATCTCCGCAGCCTCCATCCTGGCCAAAACCGCCCGCGACACCCTCCTGATCCGGCTGGACCCCTTTTTCCCTGGCTATGGCTTTGCCCGGCACAAGGGCTACGGCACCCGCGAGCACCAGAAAGCCCTGGCGCGGCTTGGCCCCTGCGCCCTGCACCGCCACACCTTCCGAAAAGTCCGGCCGGAGGAGCGGCAGGCGCCGCTTCCTTGCCCCGCGCGGTCCTTGATGATATGAAGACAAAAAAGGGAGGGGCCGCGCGGTTTCTTTCTTTTCCCGCCCGGCTACAGCCATTGCGGTTGCGTGCCATTCCCCAGGGCGGGTTTTTGAATCTTTAGGGAAACGCTGATTTATTCCGTAGCAAGATGCTCTAGGAGCCTGTCGGACAATAGTTTCAAAAAGTATTATACTTTTGCAATAGTTTTCTATATAATATTTTGAAACAATTGCAAAAAGAGGGTTTACGACAATGGCTTTTATCCAG
>JAISMK010000062.1 GCA_031276785.1 Desulfovibrio sp.
GTCTGGACGCTTGCGCATTGCCGACGCCACCTGGCCCTATGTTTGCGACAGGCCTTTGAAAAAGGGGGAGGTTGTGGTGGTGCGGGAGGCGCGGGGACTGATCCTGCATGTCAGCCCCAAGGAAGAGGACGGTGCGGTCGCCCGCTCCTGTTGAAATGCCCTTGTGGTTTCCTGAATACTGGGCATTTGAGCAAACATATTGAAATATCATGTTTTGCTGGCAAAAACGAAGAAATTACATACATAAAGCGGCCATAGCCAAAAGATTTAAGGCCGGACCCTGTAGACGTAGATCGTCTCCCACAGGCTCTCCTTAGGCGAGAGGCGCGGCGTCCGGGAAATTTCCTCCAGATCCTTTCTGTGCGCAAGATCAATGGCCACGGAGGAGAGGATGTAGCGCGCCCCCAGCCGGAGCATCCGGCGGACGTCTATGTCCAGGGGCTGGGGAGAGGGTTCGTTGCGCATCCAGCCGAGGGCCTTGGCCTGGAAGAGATAGCAGCGGGCTCCCCAGTCGTCGAAATATTCGCGGATGACGGGGTCTTTTTCCAGTTCCGCCGCGATGATGGCGCGGAAGGCGCGTTTATGTTCCAGGGAATAGGCCGGCTCATAGAGATCGATTCCCCGGAAGCCGTTGAAGGAAGTCACTGTGGGCGACATGCCGAAGGTCAGCGTACGGAAGGTTTCTTTTTTTTCCGGCAGGGTCGCCTCTACGCGGGCGAACAAATCCGGGGCGAAAAAAGGGTAAAAGGAGCTTTCTGGTTTGGGCATGGAGTCCCGCGCCCGCAGATCCAGAATAATGAACTGCGCGCCCGTGAGAAGAACCAGGGGAAGAAAGGCAAGGGAGCGGAGGAGGGCGGAGGAGGACGCTCGGCGGGAAGCGAATTTCTCCAGAAAGGCGAAGATCTGGCAGCAGGACAAGGCGAAGCAGGCGTACCAGAAGATCTGGTTCAGATACCAGAAGCGCATCTGAGCCAGGCCGAGAACCGGCAGGGCGCTTTTGAGGCTGATGACCGGAAGCCAGGAAAAAAAGCCGAAGGCCAGGGCGCAGAAAACAATGGCCAGAAAAAAGGCCGTCTGGATCTGGGCCGTCCTGAAGCCTTGCCCGTATGGAATGTTCTGCCGGGATTGGCTGAAATCCCGGCCGCCGGACAGCCCCAGGCCGGTTTTATTTGCCGCCGGGCGGCGTCCCTCCAGGCGCAGGATGTTGCCCGCGCAGACAATGGAACACACGGGCAGCAGAATCCAGGTTTGGAAGGCGGGGACATGGTACTGCCCCCGGATAAGCATGGAGAGGGCCGCGGCGGCGGCCCGGCCGAGGCTGTAGTCCTCCTGTCTGTTCAGGGCCGCCCGCATATAGTCCACCCTGTTGAGGACAAAGCCTCCGTACCCCGTGGCCATGAGGATATAGTCGTAATGGCTGGCAAGAAACAGGATGACGCCGATTGTCAGGGCCTGGGCGCCGTTCCGGGGGGAATGGCCGGACATTTTCCAGTATCCCAGAAAGGCGGCGTGAACAAGGAAAAGAAAGGCCGGGGCGTGCAGCAGGAAGCCGAAAAAGGGGCAGAGACACAGGACGGCGGCCCGGGGCCGGGACCAGCCGCGCAGGGTAATGCCCAGCAGAGCCCAGGCCAGCAGGGGCACGCTGGCCGTTCCTGTAAAGGCAATCTGGTCGTAGAACAGGGGCAGCAGGGCGTACTGCAGGGCAAAGACGGCGCGGAAGAGGGTTCTGGGCCGGATTGGCGGCAGAACAAGGTCCAGAAAAAGGTACATTCCGCAGAATCCGGCGAAGTGGCAGCTTATTTTGTGGATTAGCAGGGCCGGAACAGGGGGGAGGAAGACGAAAAAGAATCCTCCCCAGTGCAGATTCAGGTAATTGCCCGTTGCGGTAAATTTTGCCGGGATGAATTCGCGGTACATGTCGCTGTTGAAAAAAAGCCCGGCCCCAAGGTGCTTCCAGGGCAGGATCATATCCAGGAAATCATGGATATAGATGGGTATATCCGGCCACTGAAGGAAATAGTCCCTGTTGAACAGGCAGATGACCGCAAGCGCGGCCAGGCAGCAGACAAGGAAGCGGCCGGCTTCGTTGCGCTTCATGGCCTGAAGGTCGCTGCCGGCTCCCAGAGGCGCCGGACCTGTTCTGCGTTGGCGTCCAGAAATTTTCCCACGGCGGGAGGAATCAGGAAATCCAGTGATTGGCCTTGCAGCCAGCGGGAGCGGATTAGAGAAGAGCTGATTTCCAGCCGGGGACGGGGGAGATAGAGGATACGGCCGCCGTGGGGCAGACCGAAGGCGTGGACAACAGCCGGATGCGGGGAGGGCAGAGGGAGGGCGTGGGGCCAGTTTGCGCGCAGGGCCTGGAGAAAAGACTCCTCTCCCTTTTCCTGGCGGGGCAGCACGATGATGTCGGCCAATTCCGGAATATGCCGTCCTTCTTTCCATTCCGGAAGCTGGGGGAAATCGTCTCCGCCGAGGATGAAGGCCGGGCGGCGGCGGGGATGCCGCCCGGCCAGGGCGGCCAGAGTGTCCACGGTATAGGAGGGGCCGGGACGTTCGGCCTCCAGCGGGCTGGAGCGCAGACCGGGCAGGCCGCGGACCGAGGCCCGCAGCATGGCCAGACGCCAGGCAAAGGGCAGAAGATTGTCCGCCGGTTTATGGGGAGGGGTGGCGCAGGGAACCAGCAAAACCTCGCGGGGGGCAAGAATTTCCCGCACCTCCAGGGCGAGGCGCAGATGCCCGATGTGCGGGGGATTGAAGCTGCCGCCCAGCAGGGCGATGAGGGGCGGGGTAGACGGCTGCATGGGTCCAGAGTACACCAGACCCTGCTTCAGCGCCAGAGAGCTTGTCGCCCAGAACCAACCACCCTTTCGGCCAACTGGAGGTGCGCTTGCCGCATGCGCTTGACGAGAGACAAATTTGACTTCTGGAAGCCTTGGGCAAACCTGAAATAGTATGCCTGATTCTATTTTTGACTTTTATTTAGAGCGGTTCAACTTTGAAAAAGTTGGACAGCTCTGCAAGGATTTACCTGCGAATCCTTGCCGCGAGATGGTTGCAGGCGAGCGTTGCTCGCCGTTAAGCAACCATCTCAAAGCGAAATTGGTCTAACGTAGGCCATATAATTTTATCCGACGTAAAATGGTTGGTTGAGAAACACCCAGAATATTCGCAAAGCCTGCGGGAAGGCCGTTACGGACAGGAAATGATTTCGCCCTTTTTCTCCATCATCACCGCTATACGCAACAGAGGCGCGACCTTGCCCCGGCTGCCCAATGGCATAACCATGCCGCACACGGCGCTTTTTCATCGGCGCTCGCTTTTTACGGACAAGGCCTTTTCTACGGATTTCAAAATAGGTGGTGATTACGACTTTCTCTGCCGCACTCTCGCGCCAGACAATCATGTGTACAGCGATCTGGTGGTCAGCTGCATGAGCATCGGCGGCGCGAGCGCTTCCTTGCCGTCCATGCTGCGGTGCGAACTGGAACATCTGGCAATTTCCCGAAGGTATTTCCCCAGAGCGCTCCGGCTCACTCTCTATGCGCGTATTTGCCGCGGCCTTCTTTCCCGGGCGATTCTGTCCGTCTTTGGGCAAAAAACAACCCAGACCTTTGCCGATCTGTCTCGCGTCATCTGGGGTAAATCTCCCTTGCGCAACAGGAAGGATTTCGCCCTGCCTCTACCCGTCCTGCCGGAACGGCCGCGCGTTTCTCTGCTTGTCGCCACCCTGGGCCGCGCCGCGCCGTTGGAAAAGCTGTTTGCCAGCCTCAATCGGCAGACCTACGGAAATTTTGAAGTGCTCGTCGCGGACCAGAATGCGCCCGGTTTTCTGGATGCGAGCATGAATTGTCTGGACAGTTCCATTCCGGTGCGCCGTGTCTCCCTGCCCGCTCAAGGCGTGTCTAAGGCCAGAAACGCGCTGCTGCCCCTGGCCGGGGGCGACATCATCGCCTTTCCGGACGATGATTGCTGCTACCGACCGGAAACGCTGCAATACGTCATTGACCTGTTTACTCGTTTCCCGCATCTGGGTGGCATCATAGTAGGGTGGTCGGAGGCATGGCCTTCTGACGCGCCCGCCCCGCCCGCTACGGACATCAGCCTGGCAACGCTTGAGAACGCCTTTATGGTCGCTGGGATGCTAACACAGTTCTATCGCCGGGAAGTCGCGGAACAGGTTCTGTTTGATCCCAAACTTGGGCCGGGCACGGGCTTGCCCTACGGGTGCGGCGAAGATACTGATTATTTGCTGCAGGTGTTAAAAAAAGGGTGGCTTGTGGGTAGAAGCCCTGAGGCGCTCGTCTGCCATTCCAAGCCTGATTTTTCCGACCCGGCGATGCTGTCAAAAACACGCGCCTATGCTCTGGGCCGTATGCACCTGTTGCGCAAACACAAATTCTCGCTTTGGTTCAAACTGGCGAATATTTTCTATCCGTTATGCCGAATGCCGTTTGAAAGCCCGCGTACATGGCCCTATCGCAGGACCATGTTCCTGGGCCGTATCAAGGGTTTTTTGAGTGTGTATAAATCTTGATATTTAAGGAAGCGCTGATTTATTCCGTTTGAACTGCGTTGCTCGTTATTTTGGTAGAGGGGCAGGATGGAAGAGTCCAGCCCTTCTGCAAAAGAACTCGTGCCTTGTCAAACGAAAAAACTCAGCGTTTCCGAAATCAATTTAATCAGTGCTTCCTTAACTCCGCTTATGCGGACGCGGGATCTAGAGCATTTTACGCTTGAAATGCTT
>JAISMK010000066.1 GCA_031276785.1 Desulfovibrio sp.
CGCCGAAAAGCGTGGTTTTCGGCTTGCTCCGCCGCCTGCAGCGGCGCGCCGGGCTTAAGCCCGGCGTTAGTACGCTGTAAATTTATCCGCAATTTTAAATGTTACAGCGTACTAGAGCAGTTTAACTTTGAAAAGTTGGACTGCTCTGCAAGGATTCGCCTGCCAATCCTTGCCGCGAGATGCTTGCAGGCGAGCTTTGCTTGCCGTTAAGCAACCATCTCAAAGCGAAATCGATCTAAGGCGCAGGCCTGCCCTCTGGTGGATTCCATCCGGTTTCCCGCATCAGCCGCCCGATATACTGCATTTGCCGCCGCCTGGCCTCCCGGCCGCTCATGCGCCGCAGATCCCGAAAAGACTGTTGCAGTTCCTCAGGCAGAT
Source organism: Desulfovibrio sp. (assembly GCA_031276785.1). GTDB lineage: Bacteria > Desulfobacterota > Desulfovibrionia > Desulfovibrionales > Desulfovibrionaceae > Frigididesulfovibrio. Next base: position 379 of record JAISMK010000066.1, read on the forward strand.
CCAGGGCCGCCCATTCCACCGGGGAAAGGGCCGCCAGCCTTTCTCCGGCATGTTGCAGGGCGTGGCTTTCCCTCTTTTTGCTGGAGCGGCTCTTTTCCGCATTGTCCGCTGAAGGGGTGCGGGGGGCGCTCATCGCCAGAAGATCCCCAGCAAGGTCCCGCCAAGGAGCAGGAGGGAAACTGGCCCGTTCATGGCAAAGGCCAGCCGGAGCCGCTCCGGGGAGGCGGCGGAAGCGAGGCTGTGTTCCCGGAAGAAGATGAGGGCGCAGACGCCCAGGCACAGGTGCCAGCCGGGGGAAAGACCACAGGCCAGGCCGGCGAGGAAAAGAAATATGACAGTGTTGCAGTGGGCAAAGGCGGCTATGGCAAAGGCGGTTTCAGGTCCGGAGCGCGCGGGCAGGGAAAAGAGGCCCTGTTCGCGGTCAAAAGCGATGTCCTGGGCGGCGTACAGGATGTCGAAGCCGGCTATCCAGAAGGCGACGGCCAGCCCCAGAAGAAGGGGGGGAAGGGCGTAAGCCGGGGAAACGCTCAGCCAGCCGGCGATGGGGGCAAGGCCGATGACGGCGCCCAGGAGGAAATGGCAGAAGCGGGTGAACCTCTTGCTGTAGCTGTACAGAACGGCCAGGATCAGAGGCAGGGGGGAAAGGGTCAGGCAAAGGGAGTTCAGGGCGGCGCAGGCGGCGACGAAAAGCGCGGCCATGATTGCGCAGAAGATCCTGGCCTGGCGGAGGGAAATTTCTCCTGTTACCAGAGGGCGGTTCGCGGTACGGGGGTTTTTGGCGTCAAAGGGCAGGTCCGTAATCCGGTTGACTCCCATGGCAAAGGAGCGGATGCCCACCATGGCGATGGTCAGGGCCAGGAGGACGGACGGGGAGGGAACATCGTTATCGGCCAGAAAGGCGCCGGAATAGGCGAAGGGCAGGGCGAAGACGGAGTGTTCGATCCGGACCATGCGGCAGAAGGCGAAAAAGCGGGAAGGCACGGGAGACTCCTTGGTCCGGAGGACTTATGGTTTTTTTTCGCCCATGAGCAAAGCCAGACGATTGGCGATGAGGCGGGAGAGGGCAGGACCAAGGCCGGGAACTGCGGCCAGGGCTTGCGGTCCGGCTTTGGCCATGTCCGCCAGGGAGCCGAAGCGCTCGAAGAGGCGGCGGGCCAGGACCGGGCCGACGCCGGGCAGCCGGGTGAGTTCGCCGGAAAGGGCGTGGGCGGCGCGGGCGCGGCGATGGCGGCCCAGGGTGAAGTCGTGGGCGGCATCGCGGATGCGCTGGAGGAAAAGAAGCTCCGGGCAGCCCGGCGACAAGGGCAGAGGGTTGGCGCGGCCGGGCAGGAAGATGCGGTCGCCCACATTGCCGGCGCGGCGGTCGGCTCGGCCGGAGTCATCCCGGGCCTTGGCAATGGAGGCCATAAAGAAGGCGCCGTCCAGACCGCGCTCGGAGAAGGAGCGGACCACGCTGGAGAGCTGTCCCTTGCCCCCGTCCACAAGCAGTAGGTCTGGCCAGGGAGGGCCGCTGTCCGCCCGGCGATCCGCCCAGGCGGCCAGGGCGGCGTAATCGTCGCCGGGGTCCGCCCGGCGCTGGGCCAGGGCAGTGTCCAGGGAATACTGGCGATAGGCGGAATACAGAGGCTCCTCGTCCTCAAAGACCACCATCCCGGCTTTGGTGTGGCGTCCGCTGGTGTGGGATATATCCACGGCCTCAATGCGCCGCAGGGGAACGGGGGCGCGCAGGCGCTCGGCCAGGAGCCGGGACATGGCCGGCATCGCTTTGTTGCGCATGGCTTCGCGGGCATTGGCCGCCGCCATGAGGACCAAGCTGTCCTCATCCGGTCCGCGCGGGCGGGAGAGAAGGACCGGCCCTCCCCTGTACTCGGCCAGGGCGGCGGAAAGGGCGGCCAGGCCGGAGGCCTCCTCCTGGTCCGCGTCCTGTTCCGGCGGCAGCCAGGGAACAACCACGCGCGGGGGGATGGCTTCGCCCGTATCCCTGCGGTTGAGATAGAACTGGCTGAGGAAGCCGGTGATGAGTTCAGGGGTGTCTTCCACGGTCAGGCCGGGCCAGAAAAAGGAATTCCCGTCCAGAAGCATGCCGTCGCGGACGTATAGGATCCCCAACCCCAATCCTTCGTCCGCCTGGGCAACTCCCAGAAGATCCAGATCCGCTCCCGTGGACAGAACCACAGACTGGCGTTCCAGAGTGCGCTCCACAGCGCGGATTTGATCGCGCAGGCGGGCGGCCTCCTCATAGCGCAGAGCCTCGGAAGCCTTACGCATGTCGGCGTCCAGGGCGGACACGAGTTCGCGGGACCGGCCGGAAAGCAGAAGCTCAACCCGCTTGAGATTGGCCTGGTAGACCTCCGGGGCCACGGGCCGGACGCAGGGCGCCAGGCACTGGTCCATGTCGAAGTACAGGCAGGGACGGCTGCGCAAGGCAAAGGCGCGGTCGGAGCAGCGGCGCAAAGGGAAGAATTTGTGCAGCAGCCTCCAGGTCTCCCTGGCAGCCCCGCCGGAGGAAAAAGGGCCGAAGAGAACGGCGTTGCGCACAACTGTTCCGCCGGCCCGGCGGCGGAGGATCTCCACGCGGGGAAAGGAGTGGTCGCGCCGGATGCGGAAGAGCAGGTGTTCCTTGTCGTCACGGAGCAATATGTTATAGCGGGGCCGGTGTTTTTTGATCAGTCCGGCCTCCAGCAGCAGCGCCTCCTTTTCTGTTCCGGTGCCCAGAATATCTATGGATGCGGCCTGAGCCAGCATGGCCCTGGTCTTCGGGCTCAGTCCGGCGTCGTCGCGGAAATAGCTGGCAAGGCGCTGGCGCAGTTTACGGGCTTTGCCAACGTACAGGATGCGCCCGGCGGCGTCTTTGTAGAGATAGACTCCCGGGGAGGAGGGGAAGAGACGGAGATCGGGCTTTTCCATACTTGGCGGTTTTTTTGTCGCGGTTGGAGCGGAAGCGCGGCTTTCAGCCCTCTCCGCAACGCGGCGGCGGCCGGACTTCCGCCCGGCGATTCCTGTGGACAAGCAGTCCGCCGTCATTCGTCCCGCAAGGCGCGCATCAGCAGGCTCCTCATCAGGTTTTGGGGGGGGTCGCCGCCCAGGGCGTCCCGCACGGCCCTGGCCAGGGGCAGATCCACGCCGTGGCGTTCGCCCAGCAGGCAGACGGCCCCTGTGGTCCGGATGCCCTCCGCCACCATTGTCATGGAGGCACTGATCCGGGACAGGTCCTCGCCTCGCCCCAGGCGCAGGCCCACCTGCCGGTTGCGGGAAAGATCCCCGGTGCAGGTCAGAACCAGATCCCCTATGCCGGAAAGGCCCATGAAGGTGGCCCTTTCCGCCCCCATAGCCAGACCCAGGCGGGTCATTTCCGCAAGCCCTCTGGTGATCAGGCCGGCGCGGGAGTTGTTCCCCAGCCCCAGGCCGTCGCAGATTCCGGTCGCTATGGCCATGACGTTTTTTATGGCCCCGCCGAGTTCCACTCCCAAAACGTCCGCGCTGGAATAGATGCGGAAACGCGGGGTGGACAAGCTTTCCCGCAGCGGCGCGGCCAGAGTTTCGTCCCGACATGCCAGGACCACGGCGGTGGGTCTGCCCTCCATCACCTCCCTGGCGAAGGACGGCCCGGAAAGGATGGCATAACGCCCGGCCTGGGCCGGCCAGCTCTCCTCCACCACCCGCTGGGGAGGAGACAGGGTTTTCCGCTCAATTCCCTTGCTCACACAGACGGGAACAGCTTTCCCGGGCACCAGCGGCGCCACGGCGGCCAGAGCCTCCCGCAGATGCTGGACGGGCACTGCCAGCAGGCACAGTTCCGTTTCGCGCAGGGCCTCTTCCGGGGAGGCGCTGATCCGCAGGGATTTTTCCAGCGGAAGTCCCGGCAGATAGCGGGTATTTTCGCGCGTTTCCTGCACAATCCGCGCTGCCGCTGGATCCCTGAACAAAAGATGGACGGAGTGCCCTCTGCCCGCCATCAGGTGGGCCAGGGCGGTGCCCCAACTGCCGCCGCCAATGACCGTCAGGCGCATGGCAGGCTCCTTGCGCCGCAAGATCCCACTCGGCCCGGGGGGAGATCCGGCTGGAAAAAAACGTGGAGCTGGGACCGCCTGCGCATTGCCTTTTGTCCCTCTCTTGCACTATACTTCCGCCGTAAAACAGGAAACGTCCTCATCCCGTCCGGCAGACCGGAGCGCCCTATGCTTTCCAATTTGGAGATAGCCCGTCCCTTCGTGACATCCACCGTTGAAATCCTGTCCACCATGGCCGGCATTACGGCTTCCGCCGGCGATCCGTACGTCAAGAAAGCGTCCGAGGCCGCCGGGGATATTTCCGCCATTGTCGGAGTCACCGGGGACAGAAACGGATCCATTGCCGTGTCCTTCTCCAAACCCTGCGCCCTGGCTCTGGTGAAGGGGATGCTGGGTGAGGATATCGGGGATATTCTCCAGGATACCCAAGATGCCGTGGGCGAGATGACCAATATCGTTTCCGGGCGGGCCAGGGCGGGACTCCAGAGCATAGGCCTCACCCTCAGCGGCTCCACTCCCACCGTAATTGTGGGCGACGGGCATACCATCCGGCACATTTCCCAGAGTCCCGTCATTGCCATTCCCTTCACTACTCCTTGGGGAGGATTCACTGTGGAATTCTGCTTTGAGGAACCCGCCGGCAGATAGAGCAGGTTAACTTTTAAAAGTTGGACGGCTCTAAACGCCCATGCTTTCCGCAAGTATCTCCGCTATATGCCGGACCCGGATCCTGTTGCCCCGCTGTTCCTCCCCTCCCCGGAACTGGATGATGCAGCCCGGACAGTCCACAGCCAGGGTATCCGCCCCTGACCGCTCGTAGCGGGCGAGCTTGCCTTCCAGAAGCTGGCGGGAAATTTCCGGGAATTTCAAAGCGTAAGATCCGCCAAAGCCGCAGCAGGAGTCTTCCTCTTCGGTGGGAATGTAGACCGCGGCCCGGGAAAGAAGCTCGCGCGGCTGGCGGGTGACGGCAAGCCCCCGGCAGAGATGGCAGGATGCGTGATAGCAGACCTTGTTCGCGCTTCGCTCCGGCAGGGCGGAGGCAAGGCCGAGGATGTCCGCGGCAAAGGAGCTGAAGTCGCGGATGCGGGAGGTGAAGAGCCGGGTCCTGCTTGAGGATTCGTGCGCCAGGAGAAGGGGATAGGAATTGCGGATGTGGGAGGCGCAGGAAGGGCAGAGGGTCAGAATGTGCTCGCAGCGGGAGTCCTCAAAGGCCCGGATATTGTCGCGGGCAAGGGATATGGCCGCATTGCGCTCGCCCATCATGTGCAGGGGAAGGCCGCAGCAGTTCTGATCCGGAGGGAATTCCACCTGGCAGTCCCGGGCGTTGAGGATGGCCAGGGCGGCCTCCAGTTGTTCCGGGTAGATAAAATCCTGGGCGCAGCCGGCAAAGATGGCCACCCGGACGCGGCCCGCGGTCTTTTTAGGCAGGGCAGGCCAGCGCCGGCGGAAGGGAACTGCGGCGACGGCTGGCAGGGCGCGGAAATCCTGACCCTTGAGGAAGATGTGGGGCAGGTGGCGGATGTAGGGAGTATTGCCGGTTAGGGGACGCTGGCCCCAGCGGGCGAAGCGGAGCAGGGTATGGAACAGGCGACGGTTGCTCATCACCGCGGCCAGGAGGGCGCCGGCCGGGGGAGATCCTTCCTCCCGCAGAAGTCTGGCGCGGATTTCCCGGATGACGGCCGGCAGGTCGATGCCCGCGGCGCAGACCTGGCGGCAGGCTTCGCAGCCGATACAGTTCTGGACCAGATGGCTGGCTTTTTCGTGCCCGTGGTAGAAATAGGTGAGGATCAGGCCGATGGCCCCGATATAGATGTGCCCCATCCGGTGCCCGCCCACCAGTCTGTAGACGGGGCAGACATTGGCGCAGGCGCCGCAACGGACGCAGCGCAGAACCTGGCGGCAGGCCGGGTCGCTGTTGAGGGCGGATCTCCCGTTGTCCAGAAAGACGATGTGCCGCTCCTGGGTCGGGGAGGGGCGTCCGGTCAGCCAGGTTACATAGGAGGTCGCGGCCTGGGCCGTAGCGTTGCGGGGCAGGATGCGGATGATGTCCAAGGCCTCGTTCACGGAAGGCACCAGCTTTTCCAGGCCCACAAGGGCCACATGGACCCGGGGCAGAGTGGTGACCAGACGGGCGTTGCCCTCGTTGGTGCACAGGCCGATGGCCGCATTCTCCGCCAGGGCGAAATTGGCCCCGGTAATACCCAGGTCCGCCGCCGTGAACCTGGGGCGCAAGGCGCGCCGGGCCACCCGGACCAGGGAGGCGATGTCGGGGCGTTGGGGGAGGCTGGTTTCCAGGGCGAAGGTCTCGGCCACCTGGAGGCGGGAGAGGTGGATGGCCGGCAGAACCATGTGGGAAGGGGCTTCATGGCGGAGTTGGGTGATCCATTCCCCCAGATCGGTTTCCGTCACCTCCAGGCCGGCATCCTCCAGAGCGGCGGAGAGTCCGATCTCCTCCGCGGTCATGGACTTGCTCTTTATAACGGTGCGGCATTGATGCTCGCGGGCGATACCCAGAATCAGGGCATTGGCCTCGGACGCCGTGGCGGCGCGGTGGACGGAGACTCCGCGCCTTTGGGCCTGGGCGCGGAAGCTGTCCAGGAGATCCTCCAGGCGGTCCAGGGCGGCGTCCTTGGCTTCGGCCACAGCGGCGACAAGGGCGGGTTCGTCCAGGCGGGAGAAGACCTCAGCCCTGTTTTTCCGGTAGGCCAGGGCAAAGGCATCCAGAGTGGCGCGCAGAAAACCGTCGTCCAGAGCGGCGGCGAGATCGCGGCGGAATTCCTTCATGGCGGAGGAGCGGCTCATGGCTGGGAAACCAGGGCTATATGCAGTTCCAGGGGGCCGTGTACTCCGATGGCGAGAACCCGCTCAATGTCCGAGGTCTTGCTGGGGCCGGATATCCAGGTCAGGCAGGCGGCCTCCCGGTTCAGGCGTTGCGTAAGGCTGGCCGCGAATTCGCGGGGCGTCTCCGCAAGGGAGGATTTTGGCAGCACCAGGACGCTGATTTCGCAGATCATGGTGGCCAGGCGCACATCCTCGTCCGTGGTGTCCACCAGGCAGGTGGCGCTTTCGGCAATGCCCCCCTCGGCCAGGACCAGGCCCAGGTCGATGCCGGCCGGCCAGGCGCGCAGCCCGGCGCGGAGAATTCGCACTCCCCTCTCTTTCCCCTTCTGCTCCAGAAGCGCGGCGCTGGCCGCGTCCAGGCCGGGAGCGGCCAGGAGCCTGGCTTCTTCTTCCAATCGGGGGGAAGAGGTTCCGCCGCAGGGGAGATTTTCCCTGGGAGGCTTGCGCAAACACAGATCCAGGGCATAGTCCAGAGCCTCATCCAGCGAGCGCGCCTCCGTGACCACGGCGGCTGAAGCGCGGGCGTTGGCGATAAAACGCGCCGCCGTATCTTTGACCTTGGGGACAGCCACGAATCTCCTCCACGGGATACTTTGCGGGGTGAAACGGCCTTTGGCCGGAAATCCATTTAGAGCACTTTACGCTTGAAATGCTTGCTTAACGGCGGGCAAAGCCCGCCTACAAGCATTTTGCGGCAAGGATTTGCGAGCAAATCCTTGCAGAGCCGTCCAGCTTTTTAAAGTTCAACTGCTCTAATCAGTGCTTCCCTTTATCTTCCAGCAGCGAGCACCGCCACGGTTTCCTGGGCAATGGCCAGCTCTTCGTTGGTGGGGACCACCAGGACCGCCACCGGGGAGGTTTCCGGACTGATGGCCCGGGGCCGGCCCGAGCGCATGGCGTTTCTGGCCGGATCAACGGCGATGCCGAGAATGCCCAGATCGGCGCAGACAGCGGCCCGGACCTGATCGTCGTTCTCGCCGATGCCGGCGGTGAAGATCAGGGCGTCCAGGCGGCCCAGAATGGCGCAGTAGGCGCCTATATATTTGCGGATGCCGTGGCAGAACATGTCGAAGGCCAACTGGGCCCTGGCCTCCCCCCGGGCTCGGGCGGCATGGATGTCTCGCATGTCGTTCAAGCCGCAGATGCCTTTCAGCCCGCTCTCCTTGTTCAGCAGGGAATCCAGGACGGGAAAGTCCAGATTCCCGTTCCGTCCCAGAAAGAGAAGAATGGCCGGATCAATGTTGCCGCAGCGGGTCCCCATGATCACGCCTTCCAAGGGGGTCAAGCCCATGCTGGTTTCCACGGAAGCGCCGTTTTCCACGGCGGTGATGGAGCAGCCGTTGCCAAGGTGGCAGGTTATGGCGTTGAAAAAGTCCGGATCCTTGTCCAGAAGGCGCGCCCCGGATCGGGCCACGAAGCGGTGGGAGGTGCCGTGAAAGCCGTAGCGGCGGATGCGTTGTTCCTCATACAGGGAGTAAGGCAGGGCATACATAAATGCCTTGGGGGGCAGGGAGGCGTGGAATTCGGTGTCGAAAACCCCCACGGAAGGGGCATGGGGCAGGAGGGACTGGGCCACTTCAATGCCTTGGAGATTGGCGGGGTTGTGCAGGGGAGCCAGGGCGGAAAGGCGGGAGACGGCTGCTTTCTCTTTTTCGCCCATGAGGCAGGAGGCGCGGATGTCCTCCCCGCCCATGACCACCCGGTGGCCGACGGCGTTAATATCTTTAAGAGAGGATATTACCCCCCTTTCCGGATCCACCAGGAGTTCCATGACGGCGTTCAGGCCTGCCGTGTGATCAGGGAAGGGTTGTTCCCGGCGGAAGACGCTCTCTTTGTCCGTGCCGGGGGCAACCTTGTGGCTCAGGCTGCCGTGGGCCTCGCCAATGCGCTCCACCAGGCCGGAGGACAGGACCGCCTCCCGGCTCATGTCAATGAGCTGGTATTTGAAGGAGGAACTGCCGCAGTTGATAACCAGGACGTTCATAATGTTCCTTACACGCCCGCAACGGACGGATTATATTCCCCCGGACGCGGAGAAGGCGCGCCGAATCTGCCGGAGGGCAGATCAGATGTATGCGCCATTTCCCCGGCCTTCGTCAATGTCCGGCCCGCTCCGCTTCCCCTTGGGCCTGCACGGCGGTGATGGCGACGGTATTGACGATATCCGCCAGAGAGCAGCCCCGGGAGAGATCGTTCACCGGTTTGTTGAGGCCCTGGAGAATTGGTCCTATGGCGACCACATCATCAGCGGAGCGCTGCACGGCCTTATAGGTGTTGTTGCCGGTGTTGAGATCCGGAAAGATAAATACGGTGGCGTGGCCCGCCACCTGGCTGCCGGGCACCTTGGCCTGGGCCACCTTGGGGTCGATGGCCGCGTCGTACTGTAAGGGGCCTTCCAACAGGAGGGAAGGAGCAAGCTGCCGGGCGATGCGGGTGGCCTCCACAACCTTGTCCACGGCCACTCCCTTGCCGGAACTGCCGCTGGAATAGGAGAGCATGGCCACCTTGGGGGTGATGCCGAACAGGGCGGCGGTTTCCGCGGAGGAAATGGCGATGACGGCCAGCTCCTCGGCGGTGGGGTTGGGGTTGACCGCGCAGTCGCCGAAGGCCAGCACGCGATCCTTGAGACACATGAGGAAGATGGAGGAGACTATGGACACCCCGGCTCTGGTCTTGATGAATTCAAAGGCCGGACGGATGGTGTGGGCGGTGGTGTTGACCGAGCCGGAGACCATGCCGTCCGCGTGCCCCTTGTACACCATCATAGTGCCGAAGTAGGTGGGATCGCTGATGATATCCCTGGACTGTTCCGGGGAAAGAGACTTTTTCTTCCGCAATTCCCGGTAAGTTTCCGCGTAGTTCTCGAACAAGGGGGAGGCGTCGGGCTGAATGACGGAGGGCTGGAAATGCAGGCCCAGGCGGGTGATCTTTTCGGCGATGACCGTGGGGTTTCCCAGCAGGGTGATTTCGGCCACGTTGCGCCGCATCAGGACATCCGCGGCGTGCAGGATGCGCTCCTCCTCCCCTTCGGGCAGTACGATATGCATTTTCCGGGAGGCGGCGCGCTCAATGAGGTTGAATTCAAACATTTTGGGAGTGATGCGGGTGGGCTTCAGGTCGATAATGCGCCGGGCGATGGCCCTGGTATCCACATAGGCGTCGAAAAGGCCGAGGGCTGTGTTGATCTTGCGGCTGTCCCCAGGCTTCAGGGAAATACGCAGGGTGTGAAGCATCTGGAGGGTCTTGATGGTGTTTTCCTCCACGGACAGCATGGGGACGGGCACCATTCTCCAGCCTTGGATCAGGCGATGGATGGAGGGTGGCAGATCCAGGCCGCCGGTAAGGAGTATGCCGGCGATGTCCGGAAAGGTGGAGGAATAGCGCGTTCCCAGGCTGCCCAGAATGATGTCCGAGCGGTCTCCCGGGGTGATGATCACGCTGTCCTGAGTGAGGTAGTCGAGAAAATTGCCTACCTGCATGGCGGCTACGATGTAGTCCCGGACCAGGAAGTTGAGGAAACTGTGGCCGTAAAGAACTTTGGCGTTGAGTCCGTCCTTGACGTCGCCCATGGTGGGGCAGCCCAGAACGGGGTCTTCGGGGATGATAAAAGCCAGCAAGGGATCGGAGGCGCCGGAGCGGACAGTCAGAGCGCGGGTGACGGTTTTCCCCTCCTCTTCCGTCAGCAGGGCGCGGTTGAGAATGCAGGCGATGACGTTGAGGCCCTTGTTCTCCAGGCTGTCCAGGGATGTCTGGGTGGCGGCGATGAGATCCGCGGCGCAACGCTTGCGGGCGTTGACCACCATCAGTACCGGCCCGCCGAGGTTGGCGGCTATGTCGGCATTGAGGTCGAAGACAAAGGGCGCGTCCGTTGGCTCGAAATCAGCGCCCTCGCACAAAACGAAGTCGTGGCGGGCTTCCAGTTGTTTGTATTTGTCCAGGATCCCGTCCAGAAGCAGGGCGCGGTTGCCCCCGAGAATGAGCTCCCTGGCCTGGCTGAGGGTGGCGGCAAAGGTATCCTCGTAGTGGATGTCCAGGCCGAAATGGGTCATGATCAGCTTGATGTTGTGGTCGCGGGCCTCCGGCCGGACCGGATCCGGGATTATGGGGCGGAAAAAGGCGACCTTGCGGATGTTCTTAAGCAGAAGCTGGGTCATGCCCAGAACGATGGCGGACTTGCCGCTTCCCGCCTCCGGAGCGGTTATGTAGAGATTTTTGGCCATGCGGCTCTCCCTCGGGGGCAAAAGGTTTCTGCCCTATGTAGTCAGCTCTGGAAAATATTAATCATTATGAAAAAGCCGGCAGACGGCCTTCCCGGCATTGATCGTATATACACCCCTTGGGGCCGGGAGGCAAGGATCGCGGGTTTTCCGCCGGCGGGCTCAAGGCCGCAAGGGAAATTGTTCTATGGCAATGAGAGCAGTCCAACTTTTAAAAGTTGAACCGCTCTAATGGGGAAGGTTGCCTTCCTCATCGTCAAAGTACATCTGGTTTCTGCCGTCGCCCTCCATGACGGTGATCTGCTCTTCCAGCCATTCCGCCAGATCGCGGGCGGCGTAGTAGTTGAGGACGATTTTGCTGTGGATGAAGCGGGCTACATGTTTCACTTCCTCGTCAGCGGGGGTGATTTCGTGTCCAAAGCTGCCGTCCGGGGCTACAAGGCATTCCGAGAAGGCAGGGAGCCTGTCGCTCTCAATATAGAAATTCATCTCCACTTCCCCCTGGGAATTTATGCCGCCGATGACTCCGTGCGCGTAGAGCAGCCTGGCGTCCGGGGATTGCTCATATTCATAACGGATGCGCTGGGGGTGCTTTTCCTGGCTCATGGGAACTCCTTGCTGCTTGAGGGGAAAGGCGGCCGGCCGCCTAAATGAAAAACCGCCCTGAGGGCGGCAACGGAAGCGGGCGCCAGAGCAAGTTCAAAAGACAATTGTCCTGGAGCAGTTTCGCTTGGAGATGGCTGCTTAACGGCTGGCCACGCCCGCCTGCGACCATCCATCGCCAAGGATTTGCAGACAAATCCCTGCGGAGAAGTTTCCAACTTTTTCAAAGTAGAACATCTCTAAACGCTGACGGCGAAAAGGGCGCCTTCCCGCGCTTCAGGGATGCTCCAGTGTTCCGGGGCATTGCCCAGAGCTGCCCCCAGAACGCTGAGCCGGTCTTCAGCCGGCAGGGCGAAGCGCCCTTCGCGGCCGTTAACGGGAGGATGCTGCCCGGCAGCCAAGCGCACGGGGTGCAGGGCATTTTGCCGGACCTTGTTGACATGCTTGAACAAATCCCCCTGATGGCGCACATCGTCCAGAAGAGACGAATAGACGGGAGGGATGGAGGGCGGATCCCATTTGCCCGGGATATACCTGGCCGTGGTAAAGTGAATGGCGAGTTCGCCCAGATTGGGATCGTCCGGCCGCATCTTCAAGGCCTTTCCTCCGTTTAAGATCCTTGGGCCAAATTAAAATAGAGCCGCGAGAATGTAAAGCGGCGGAGAGCGGCGCGCCAGATTTTAGAGATCTAATGGACAATAAATTTTTTATACACTTAACATACTGAAATTATTTGTTATAGGCAAAGACATGCCCATTTCTTATACATAGTAATAATTTTATATTTTACTCTCTTGCCTTTTTTCGCCGTATACGCTAAGTGCGAGCAGATATGTCTATATTCTGCCAATCTACAAGTCTTGGGAGGTAATATGTCGGAAACATTTTTGCAGCAGGCCTTGGAAATTGTGAAGGCTCAGGCATCTGTCAGATCAATGACTGAAGAAGAAATCGTACAGATGGTCAGCGGCCTCAGCAAAGCCCTGGGCGTTCTTGTCGGCGACGATGCGAAAGAGCCTGAAACCGTGGCCCCTCCTGCGGATAAGGGAATCAAAAGCACCAGTATTACCTGTCTGGAGTGCGGGAAAAAATTCAAGATCATCACCAAAAAGCATCTTGCCTCACATGGCCTGTCGGCTGCGGAATACCGGGCCAAGTGGGGTCTGAAACGCGACACCTCACTTGTCTGCAAAAAATTGCAGAAGGTGCGCCGGGATAAAATGAAGTCCATGCAGCTCTGGACTAAAAGGAAACAGGCGGCCGCCACTGCCGTTGCTCCGGCAAAAAAAGTCAGGGCCAGAGTCGGCAAGCCGGCGTCCTGACGCCGCGCACAGGCCCGCGGCAGGCGCGGGCACCCGCCTGCCGCAGGTACTCTCCGCCCTTCCCAAGCGGTATGATCTTCCGGCGGGCCAAGCCCGGCAGCAAACGTCAAGCGTAAAATGTTCTGGGGAAGCACTGATTAAATGGATTTAGGAAACGCTGAGTTTTTTCGTTTGGCAAGGCGCGAGTTCTTTTTGCGGAGAGGCTGGACTCTTCCGTCCTGCCCCTCCGCAAAAAGAACGAGTAACGCGGTCCAAACGGAATAAATCAGCGTTTCCCTAGAAGTTGACCTGCCCTATTCAGCGCCAGAGGATGCCTTGGACCGGACTCTGACTTCTTTGGCTGCGGGCGCCGCAGGCTTGGCCGGTGTCCGCTTGGTCCAGAGCTGCATGGATTTCATCTTTTCACGGCGAAATTTCTGCAGATTTTTGCTTACCAGGGAAACGCCCTTCTTCAATCCGTACTTGTCACGGTACTCCGCAGCCGTCAGGCCGTGAGAGGCCAGATGTTTCTTAGACAGAATTTTAAATTTCTTCCCGCATTCCAGACAGGTGATGCTGGCGGACTTGATTCCTTTGTCTGCCGGGAGTTCCGCTGGCTTGTCGCACTCACTGGAACGCCCCTCAGCGCACAGGCTGCCGAGCGACTTGCTCAGGCCCTCGACCATCTGCACAATTTCATCTTCCGTCATGGGACGCACGGAAGCCTGCGCCTTAACAATTTCTAAAGCTTGTTGCACAAAATGTTCCGACATTTTTTCCTCCAAATGTGGTGTTCATACGTCTTGCAACGTATATTTACAAAGCAATACTATACTTGTGGAAAATTGCAAGAGAAAAGTTGTCATTAGATCATTTTGTTTTTGCATCGCTGCTTTCGTTAATTGCTCTAAAGTTTTGTCTTCTTTTTTTTGTCCGAGGCGGAAGATCCCGGAACGCTCATAGCGATGGCTCCCAGGGCGAGGGTCGCTCCCAGGTATCCCGTGAGGCTGGTGGGCCTGTCGAACAGAATAACATCCCAGGCAAAGGACAGCAGGGGCTGAAACATCAGGAGCAGGCCTCCCTGGGCTGCGGGCAGCAGAGGCAGACCCTTGGACAGCAGCACCCAGCCCAGGGCATGTACGCCGATGCCGCAGACGGCCATGAGCAGGTTATTGTCCAGGCCGTGAATCATCAGATCCTCGCCGCCCGCGATACCGCCAATGCAGGTGAAAACCGCGGCGCAGAGGGAAATAACCCCCATGTTGGCTGTGGGGGACAGCCGGTCACAGGAGGTCTGGCTTCGGCGCAGGGTCAGGATAAAGCCCGTGTACATAAGGGCGGAGAGCAGTCCGGCGGCAAGGCCGAAGCCGATATCCGGGGAAAACTCGTGGATGCGGATATCCAGCAGCAGCCACAGCCCGGCCAGAACCAGAGGAATGGACAACATTCGGCGCAGGCCCAGCGCCTCCTTCAAAAAGAAACTGCCGTACGCGGCCAGGAAGAAAACCTGGAAATTGGTCAGAATGGTGGCCAGCCCCGGTCCCACATAGAGAATGCTCTGGTGCCAGGATATGAGATCCAGGCTGAAAAAAATGGAAGACCAGAGGATAACGGAGGCCATGTCCCGGGAAGGAAGAATCCGCTCGGAACGGTAGAGGGCGATGCCCAGAAGGGCCAGGCTGCCCCAGAGCAGCCGGTAGCTGGCAATCATGCTGGGCCCTGCGTCCACCACCCTGACGAAGAAAGGGGCCGCGCTTATAATGGCCGCGCCCGCCAGCACGAAAGCGAAACCCTTGGCGGAGGGAGAGGACGGAAGTTTCATGCGTATGTTTCCGGGGAGTAGAAGATGCGGAAAGAGAGGCTGTTGGGTTTACAAAAAGCGCAAAGGAGGAACGGCGGCGATTTCGCCCGCTACGGCCAGTTTTTCCCAGAAAAGCAACAGGCCCTGCCGCTGCCGCTCATCCAGGGTATATGACAGACAGCCGAAATAGGACTCGTACTCCGCCCGGCTCAGAGGCAGAGGACTGGCCTGGGCGGCATCCAGAATTTTATCCATGTGGGCCAGCCCCCAGTCCCGCCCTTGTTCCAGAATTTCCCCTG
>JAISMK010000124.1 GCA_031276785.1 Desulfovibrio sp.
CCGGCAGGCCGGATCGGCCATTCCCCGGCCTCCCCCCTACCCCTGAAGGAGGCGGCCGCCAGTCCGGTCCGGCCTGAAGGCGCCATGCGGGAATACCTTGCCGCCCTCAAGAGATCGGAAAGCCTGGGCCCGCAAATCACCGCCCATACCATTCTTCCGGCGGCGGAGGCCGTATTTGCCGAGATAACCAGGCCCTGGCCCAGGGCTGTGGAGGATATTCTGGAGAAAATCGCCGTGCCCGCCCTGTACAGCCATCAGGCACGGGGCATGGACGCCCTGCGGGCGGGGGAAAACATCGTGGTGGCCACCCCAACGGCCAGCGGCAAAAGCCTGATCTACACCCTGCCCGTTCTGGAGCGTTTTCTCAAGGATCCCGACGCCCGCTCCCTATTTCTCTTTCCCCTGAAGGCCCTGGCCCGGGATCAACTGGCCTCCTTCACAGCCATGACCGGCCATTGGCCGGAGGCCGCGCGGCCGCGGGCCGTGGTCTATGACGGCGACACCCCTCCCGGGGTCCGTCGCGCCGTCCGGGATCGCCCCCCGGAAGTTCTGTTCACCAATCCGGAAATGCTCCATCTTTCTCTTCTGCCCCACCACCATCGCTGGGCCACTCTGTTTGCCGGCCTGTCCCTGGTGGTGGTGGATGAGGCGCACACCTACCGGGGACTGCTCGGCTCACACATGTCCCTGGTATTCCGGCGGCTTTTGCGTATTGCCGCCCTCTACGGCGCCTCTCCGGCCTTTGTCTTCTGCTCCGCCACAGTGGGCAACCCGGCGGAACTGGCGCGCCTGCTCACCGGCAAGGATCCTGTGCCCGTGTTGGAAAGCGGCGCTCCCCAGGGCAGACGTCATTACATTTTTATGAATCCCCTGACGGAAAGCCCTTCCACCCTGGCCATCAAACTTCTCAAGTCCGCCCTGGCGCGAGGCTTGCGCACCATAGTCTACTGCCAGTCCCGGCGCATGACGGAGCTGATCTGCCTGTGGGCCACAGAGCGATCCGGTCCTCTGGCGGAGCGCATCAGCGCCTACAGGGCCGGGTTCCTGCCTGAGGAGCGCCGGGACATTGAGTCCCGCATGGCCTCCGGCGGGCTGCTGGCCGTCATTACCACCAGCGCCCTGGAACTGGGCATTGACATAGGCTCTCTGGATCTGTGCATTTTGGTGGGGTATCCGGGAACGGTCATGGCCACCCTGCAACGGGGCGGCCGGGTGGGGCGCGACAGCCGCGAATCGGCGGTGATCATCATTGCCCAGGAGGATGCTCTGGACCAGTATATTGTTCGCCACGCCGCCGACTTTTTTTCCCGGCCGCCGGAAAAGGCTGTCCTAAATCCGGAAAACCCCGTCATTCTGGAGCGGCATCTGGAATGCGCGGCCGCGGAACTGGCACTGCGCCCAGGCCGTTTCCCCGATTCCTCCTGGCTGACTCCGGCAGCCCTGCGCTGCCTGGACAGTCTGGAGCGGCAGGGCCTGCTCCTGCGTTCCGCGGACGGCGAAGAGATCCTGGCCGCACGCAAGCGTCCCCAGCGGCGCTTTTCCCTGCGCGGCTCGGGGCGGACCGTGAGCATTGAGGACGGGGAAGGGCGGGCCATCGGTTTTGTGGACGGCGTCCGCGCCCTGCGCGAAGCCCATACCGGCGCCGTCTATCTGCATCTGGGACGGCATTTTGAGATTCTGGAACTTGATCTGGCCGCCGGACGCGCCCTGGCGCGGCCCTGCTCTCCTTCCTGGTATACGCGGCCCAGGGGGCACAAGGAAACGGACATTCTCAGCCTGGAGGAGACGCGGGAACTGGGAGGCATGGCCGTGCAGCGGGGCCGGCTGCGCATTACCGACACGGTGACTGGCTATGAGAAGCGGTCCGTACGCAACGGACAGCTCCTGGGCGTGGCCCCGCTGGATCTTCCTCCCCTGGTTTTCGCCACGGAGGGCCTCTGGTTCCAGGTTCCCCGCCGGGCGCAGGAAGTCGTGGAAAAAGCCCGGATGCACTTCATGGGATCCCTGCACGCTCTGGAACACGCCGCCATCGGCATCCTGCCTCTGCTGGTCCTGTCGGACAGGAACGATTTCGGCGGCATCTCCACGCCCCTGCATCCGCAGACCGGGCGGCCCACGATCTTCATCTACGACGGCATGCCCGGCGGGGCGGGCCTGACGAGAGCGGCCTTTGAGCAGGGAGGGGAACTCTTTGTCCATGTTCTTAAGGCCATTGCCGGTTGCCCTTGCGAACTGGGCTGTCCTTCCTGCGTCCATTCGCCCAAATGCGGTTCAGGCAACCGGCCCATCGACAAGGAAGGCGCCCTGCTGCTGCTTCAATCTCTTCTGGAGGACACGCCGCAAAACCGGGAGGCGGCCGCGCGGCTGGCAAATTCACCCCTGAGCGGCCTGGAAGAGGCGCCAGTGCGGTCGCCGGCCAGCGAAGCCGCCCCGCCCCGGACGGCCTTATCCCCGGCGGGGGAAGACGGAGACCCGCCCGGAGGCGCCTCCGGCGTAGCCCCCCTCAGGCGGAAGGAGGGGCACTTTGTGGTGCTGGATGTGGAAACGCGTCTTTCCGCCGCCGAGGTGGGCGGCTGGAACCGCGCGGACCGCATGGGAGTAAGCTTGGCCGTCCTCTATGCTTCGCGCAGTGACGGCTTTACCGCCTACACTCAGGAGAGAATTCCCGATCTGGCCCGCGACCTGGCGGCGGCCCCCCTGGTGGTGGGCTTCAACGTGCTGCGTTTTGACTACGCGGTCCTCGCTCCCCACGCCCCCGGCTTTTCCTTCCGCTCCCTGCCCACCTTGGATCTGCTGGTCCGGATTCAGGAACAGCTTTCCTACCGGCTTTCCCTGGACACCCTGGCCAGGGCCACTCTGGGCGCGGCCAAAAGCGCCAACGGCCTTCTGGCTCTGGCCTGGTGGAAGGAGCAGCGCCTGGAGGACATAGAAGAGTACTGCCGCCAGGACGTGATCCTGACCCGCGATCTCTATCTCTTCGGCCGGGACAACGGCTATCTGCTCTTTACCAATAAGGCGGGTAAAACCGTGCGCGTGCGCGCCTCCTGGCAACGGGCCTCCGCTTGACAGCATCTCAACCGCCTGTTGAAAAACTTTTTCAAATATCCGATAGAGGAGGTCCCCATTGTTCGGACAGGAATTAGCGGTTTTTAGCTTGTCTTTTCCCTTATCAGGCTGCCTTTAGGGAACCTCTAAAAACTCCGACTGTTTGCCATGAGATTATGCCCTATAATATTTTTTAATAGTTAGGGATAATCGTTGCAATAATTATATTTATGATGTATACATGGCATATGAAACAACAATTTGGGTTCTTCGATGAAAGCAATAGGCTGAGGCGTTTGAGCAGTATGGGCGATCCGCTTGAGGGG
>JAISMK010000058.1 GCA_031276785.1 Desulfovibrio sp.
TGATGGCGTTTTCCTCGCAGAACTTTTTGAATTCCGGGCTTTGCACCGCCTGGGCAAAGGCCTCTGTCAGCTTGTCCTTAACCTCGGCCGGCAGGCCGGCCGGCCCCACGGCGAAGGACATCTGGATGGGCTGGCCGTGGGGAAAGAGGTCGTAGCCGAGTTCCTGGAAGGTGGGGACATCCGGGAACAGCGGAAATCTCTGCCGGGTATAGCTGCCGATGGTTATGGACCCGCCCTGCATGGCCTGCAGCGCTTCCGCGGGCTTCAACACCCCGGCGTCCACCTGGCCGCCCAGGAGTTCCACCACAACGCGGGAGCCTCCGGTATAGGGCACGTTGCGGATGCTGGAGCCGATGGCGCGGCCGGTGGTGACGGCCATCAGGTTGTTCAGCGTACTGGCCCCGGGCACGCCGATGGTGACCTTGTCGGGATTCTGGCGCACATGCTCCATAAAATCCTTGAGGTTGGGGTAAGGACTGTTTTTGGGGACAAGCAGCAGGAAAATGTCTTCCGAGATACAGGTCAGGTTGGTGAACTGTTCCAGCTTCAGGGGCGTGTTGCCCTCGGCGATGAGGGACAGGATGGCGCTGGTGGCAAAGGCCAGGGTATAGCCGTCGGGCTTGGCCGTGGCCACCTGCCCGAGGCCGACGGTGGTGCTGCCGCCAGGGATGTTCTCCACCACAATTTTGATCCCCTGCCTCGCCAGTACCGGCTGGAGAACGCGGGCCATAAGGTCGTTGTTCCCTCCGGGGTTCCAGGGGATAATCAGACGGATCTCCCGTTCCGGATAGCCGGCCGCGAAAGCGGCTCCAGCCTGGGGAAAAGCCGCCAGAACGGCGCACAGGAATGCCGGCAGCATGCTCAAGAGAGTTTTCATGGGAGCCTCCTGTAAAAGATGGGTGGGGCGAAACGGGCCCGGGAGGCCAGTTCCGCGTTGATTTGCAGCAGACGGTTGTATTTCGCGTTGCGTTCCGCGCGTACCGGGGAGCCGCTTTTGATGCGCTCCGCCCCCAGGGCCACAGCCAGGTCGGCCACGAAGGAGTCGCAGGTTTCGTTGGAACGCAGGGAAACGGTGAGGGCCAGGCCGTTTTCCCGGGCCAGGCTTCCGACCTGCAGGGCCTCGCTGACAGTGCCGATCTGGTTGATTTTAAGCAGAAGTTCCGTCGCCGCGCGGGCCGCTAGGCCTCTGGCCAGGCGTTCCGGGTTGGTGGCGAAGAGGTCGTCGCCCACCACCGCGCAGGGGGAGCGCAGGGCGTCGAGCTTGGCCCTAAGTTCAGCATGGGAGGCGAAGTCATCCTCCTGGAAGGGATCTTCTATGGATAACAGGGGGTAGGAGCGGACAAGATCGAGATAGCTGCGGCACAGGTCCCCGGCCTCCAGTTGCCGGCCGTCCAGAGCGTATGTTCGCGTTTTTTCATCGTACAAGCCGCTGGCCGCGACATCAAGGGCCAGGCCCATTTTACCCTCGCAGCCCGTTTCCCGGGCTGCCTGGAGCATGAAATCAAAGGCTTCCCGCGTGTCGCCCAAAGGGGGCGCCAGAGCTCCGCCCACCTCGGCCACAGGGCCGAAACGGGCGGCCAGGATGGCGCCCAGCCGGCCGCGCGTGGCGGCAAGAGCTTCCAGAGCCTCTTCGAAAGAGGAGAACCCCTGGACGATATACAGGAAATCTTCAAAGGCCAGCCCGGAGGGAGAATGAGGCCCGCCCGCGATGACCGTGGCTATGGGCACGGGCAGGCGCGTTGCCGCCTGGCCTCCCAGATACCTGTACAGAGGCAGGCCGGCGGCCAGGGCCGCCGCCTTGGCCGCGGCCACGGAAACAGGCAGAATGGCGTTGCTTCCCAGCCGGCTTTTGTCCCGCGTGCCGTCCAATTCCAGCAGGCGCCCGTCCACGGCGGCCAGATCCAGCACGGACATGCCCGCCAGAGCCGGGGCTATCCGTTCGCGGATCAGGGCGGCCGCCTTGCGGACCCCATACCCGCCAAAGCGCTCTTCCCGGTCAAAGAGTTCAAAGGCTTCATATTTCCCGCGCGACGTGCCGCTGGGCGCGGAGGCGCTGACGGCCAGGTCGCAATCCAGAGTCAGGGTGACTTCCACTGTGGGCCGGCCGGCTCCTCCCAGAATTTCCCGGGCCGTGATCCGGCGGATGGCGTCCTTCATGCCGCGTCTCCCCTTCCCCCGGGGGGGTCGATGAGGATGATCCGCAGATGTTGCAGATTCGTTCCGGTATGGCCGGTGCGGATGCGGCCGCCCAGGGACTCCAGGGCGGATCCGGCGTCATGGCGGGCAAGGATCCGGCGGAAAGACAGGCCCAAGGCGGACGCCCGGGCTGAGACGCCGCTGTCCACCAGCCCTCCGGCCACATCCGTGGGGCCGTCCGTGCCGTCGGTGTCAATGGAGGCGCAGGCCCAGTTTCCGTCCGTATTGGCCCTGGCGGCGAAGCTGATGGCCAGCTCCTGGTTGGGACCGCCTGTTCCCGCCTGGCCGGCGATGGTCACCGGGGATTCTCCGCTGCAGATCAGGGCGCAGGGCGGGGGCAGAGGAGAATTTCGAGCCATGACTTCATTGGCGATGCCCGCGAGGCAGATGCCCGTTTCCCTGGCTTCCCCGTGCATCCGCGAGGCGAGTACCATGGGGGAGTAGCCGAGCGCCGCCGCCTTTTCCGCCGCCGCCCGGCACATGCTCGCGGGATCGCCCACCATGACCAGACGGGCCTTGACCCCGCTGAAACTTTTTACGGTTTCCAATTCCGGCGCGTTGCGGGCCTGGGCCAGAAAACGGCGCACGGCCGGCGGCGTTTGCTCCCAGATGTGGAAGTGCCGCAAAAGCGCCGCGGCATCGTCAAAAGTCGAAGGGTCCGGCAGGCACATGTCCGGCCAGGGCATACCCGGCAGAGCCGTGTCCAGCGAAAGGGTCACCACCTCGGCCGGATGGGCCGCCAGGACCAGCCTGCCCCCTTTGAGCCGACACAAATGCCTGCGCACGATATTCATTTCCCTGATGTCCGCGCCGCTTTTCAAAAGCAGATCATACGTCCTGCGCAGGTCGGCCAGACTAAGGCCGGGCTGGGGGATGACGGCCAGGGAGGTGGACCCGCCGGTTACAGGCGCGAGTACCAGATCTGTTTCCGCGCAGCCCCGGGCCAGGGCGAGCAGGGCCTTGCCGGCGCGGACGCTGGACGCGTCCGGCAGAGGGTGCCCCCCTTCCAGAACGCGGATGCGGCCCAGCCTGCGGGTTTCGCCCTTTTTCACCACAACCAAGCCCGCCCCGAGGAAATCTCCCAGAATGTCCTCCAGGGCCCCGGCAATGGGAAGGGAGCCTTTGCCCGCGCCAAGGACAAGCACCCGTGCATAGGCGCCGAGGTCGTAAGCCCGGCCGCCAATGGTCAGAACCCGCCCGTCCCGCAGCACCGCGCGCCGCGTGCCGGAACCCGGCGCCGCCCGCTCCAGCCCGGCCTCCAGAATATCCAAAAGACGCCCGCGCAGATCCGCCTGGACGCCGTGAACCAGCTCCTCCCTGTTGCGGATAAAGGACGCCTGAAGAGGAGAGGACGTTCCGGTCGTGCCGCTTTCTTCCGCCAAGGCCCCCTCCTCCGCCTCTTGAAATATTATTGATTATTCAATATGGATACTTTATTCTAATATAAAAAAATTGTCAACAAAAATATGATTACTGATTAATCACTAGAGTATTTACGCTTGAAATCTTTGCTTGGCGGCGGCATCCCCCGGCATCTCGTTTTTCGCCTTGACCGCGCCTCGGGGAGCGAATACTATTCGCCGCTCCGCACGGACTCCGCCCCCCAGGAGCGCGCCTTTCTCTTTTGCCGGAGGAACGGAATTTGGAGTGGGAAAGTGGAAAGCAAGCAAATGGCAGAAAGGAAATGACCGCCAGCCAGGCGGCTTACGAGCGGATCCGGGAAATGCTGCTTACAGGCGATCTGCATCCCGGCCAGTTTTTAAAGCAGAAAGAACTGCTGGCTCTGCTGGGCCTGTCCCTGGGTCCGGTGCGCATCGCCTTGATTCGCCTGGAAACGGAAGGATATCTGCATATTTATCCTCAAAAGGGCATCCAGATGGTGGAATCCACCATGGACCTGTTCCGGGAAATGCTGCAGGCGCGTATCGCTTTGGAAAAAGAGGCCTGGTGCAAGTTCGCCCTGGCCGGCAGCGAGGCGGAAATAAATTCTTTTCTGGAGACGCAGCAGCGCCTGGCCGAAACGGCAAAAAAAAATGACAGCGAGGAATTTTTCCAGGAAGTTCATATCGCTGATATATCCATGCATAAATATGTTATACAGCATATGGGCAATGGCGTAATAGAAAAGCAATTTCGCATTGTTACGGAAATAGCTCGATCTTTGCGTAAAGACAGAGGCAGAATGACGCAAAATAATGTGCATAAAACCTTAAATACGCATATTGATATTATTACCGCCTGTAAAAAGAGAGATTTTACGGCTATTCCCGCGGCGGTGGAAAATCATATCATGGTCGCTTTGATTTACTTCTGCTCCTGAGCCGACTTCCGGGACGGCGCCCCGGCGGCGAAAGCGCGGCCCAGGCGCGGAAGCCCGGACGCGATTGCCCGGCGCGTCCGGCGCCGGAGCGGGCCTGAAGGAAAGCCAGCCGCCGCATATCAAAACGAAAATGCCCTGAAAACAAAAGCGCCCCCCAAGGAGACTATAATGAAAAAGCTCCCCTTCCTGGCCCTCCTGACGCTTCTGCCCTTCCTGGCCTCAGCCGCTCCGTCCCTGGCCGGGCCTGTTAAAATCGGCCTGCTGGCTCCCCTGACCGGTCCCTTCGCCAGCGAGGGGCAGGATATGAAAAATCTGGTGAGCCTGCTGGCGGAAGAGCTGAACCGGGCGGGCGGCGTCAACGGCTCGCCGGTGGAGGTGGTGGTGGAAGACGACGGCAGCGCCCCGCGTTCCGCCGCCAACGCGGCCAACCGCCTGGTGGCCCGAGGCGTCCCCGTGGTCGTGGGCACATACGGCTCCGCCGTCACCGAGGCCTCCCAGGAAATTTTCGCCGAGGCGGGAATTGTTCAGATAGCCACGGGGTCCACCGCCATCCGCCTTACCGCCAAGGGCCTGGAACGCTTTTTCCGCACCTGCCCGCGCGATGACGAGCAGGGCCGGGTGGCCGCCGAAACCATCGCCCGGCTCGGTTTCCGCAACATAGCCATCCTGCATGACAATTCCGTTTACGCCAAAGGCCTGGCCGAGGAATCCCGGGAGCGGATCCGCAGGAAGGGAGTCGCCAACGTCATATTTTACGACGCCCTGCAGCCCAACGAGCGCGATTACAGCGCCATTCTCACCAAGCTCAAGGGAATCGGCCCCGAGGCCATTCTCTTCACCGGCTATTATACCGAGGCCGGCCTGCTGTTGCGCCAGATGGCGGAAATGAGATGGTCCGTGCCCATGATCGGCGGCGACGCCACCAACAACGTCGGCCTGGTGGAGATTGCGGGCAAGGCGGCCACGGGCTACCGCTTCATCTCCCCAGCCCTGCCGGCGGATATCGACACCCCCGCGGCCAGGGCCTTTCTGGCCGCCTATCAGGCCGAATACAAAACCCTGCCCGGCTCCATCTGGCCGGTGCTGGCGGGAGACGCCTTCAATGTGCTGGTGGAGGCCATCAAAGCCCGGGGGACCGATCCCGGGGCCATTGCCGGCTATCTGCATAAGGAACTGCGGGACTTTGAGGGCCTGACCGGAAAAATTTCCTTTGACTACTCCGGCGACCGCGTGGGCGACCTGTACCGCCTGTATGAGGTGGACGCCGAAGGCCGGTTCGTGCTTGTGCCCTGAAGCCGCGGCCATGCAGGAGTTTTTGCAGCAACTGATCAACGGCCTGGCGGTGGGCGGGCTGTATGCCCTCATCGCTCTGGGCTACACCATGGTGTACGGCGTCCTGAAGCTGATCAACTTTGCCCACGGCGAGTTGTTCGCTCTGGGAGCCTACCTGGGCCTTACCCTCCTTACGGCTCTGGGCCTGGCCGGAGGAGGCCCGGCGGCCGTGGCCCTGATCCTGCTCTTTGCCATGGGCCTTGTGGCCTTGGCGGGCTATTTGCTGGAGCGGGTGGCCTACCGGCCGCTGCGCGGCTCCGGCCGGCTTACGGCCGTGGTTTCGGCCCTGGGGGCCTCCATTTTTTTTCAGAACGCCATGATGCTGGTCTTCGGGGCCAAAGCCAGGGTTTACCCCGGAGGCATCCTGAGCGGGGAGGTCTTCACCCTGCTCGGGGCGCAGATCCCCGCGACCAGGATTCTGCTCCTGGCCTCTTCCCTGCTGCTCATGCTCCTGCTGTACTGGTTCATCCACCATACCCGCACCGGCGCCGCGGTGCGCGCGGTTTCTCTGGATCAGGGAGCGGCCCGTCTGATGGGCATAGATGTCAACCGCGTCATTTCCCTGGTTTTTCTCATCGGCCCCGCCCTTGGCGCGGCGGCCGGCGTAATGGCGGGCCTGCTCTACGGCCAGATTAAATACGACATGGGCGTCCTCTACGGGCTAAAGGCGTTCACCGCGGCCATTCTGGGCGGCATCGGCAACATTCCCGGAGCCATGGCCGGGGGCATCCTGCTGGGAGTCATCGAGGCCCTGGGCGCGGCCTATATATCCATCGCCTGGAAGGACGCCATAGCCTTCTGCCTGCTGATCCTCATTCTCATTTTCCGGCCCACGGGCCTTTTGGGCGAAAGGACGGCGGACAAGGTATGATAGCGGCGCGCCGTTCCCTGCTGTCCTGGTCCGCCTTCTTCGCCTCTCTGGCCGCCCTGCCTCCCCTGCTGCCCCTGCTGGGCGTGGACGGCGGCGGAGCCGTCCAGATCGGGGTGCTCAACGACATCGGCATTTACCTGATTCTGGCCCTGTCCCTGAACATAATTCTCGGCCACGCCGGGATCTTCCACATGGGGCATACGGCCTTTTTCGCCGTGGGCGCATACGCGGCCGCCATTCTGAACACCTCCTGCGGCTGGCCCATCCTGAGCGCCCTGCCCGTGGCCGGCCTGCTCGCCGCCCTTCTCGCCTTCCTGGTGGCCGTGCCCGTCATCCGCCTGCGGGGCGACTACCTGCTGGTGGTCACCATCGGCGTGGTGGAAATCGTCCGCATCTGCCTCGTCAACAACATCTTCGGCCTCACCGGGGGGGCCAACGGCATCGCCGGCATCGGCCGGGCCGTAATCCTGGGCCGGCGGCTGACCACTCCGGCTGATATTTTTTATCTCATCTGGTCCTTCGCCGCCCTGAGCGTCCTGCTCTTCTCCCTGCTGGAAAATTCCCGTTTCGGCCGCGCCCTGAACTATATCCGGGAGGACGAGGTCGCCGCCGCCGGCTGCGGCATCAACACCGGCCGGCATAAAATCCAGGCCTTTGTGCTGGGCGCCTTCTGGGCCGGCATGGCGGGAACCCTTTTTGCCGTAAAGACGCGCCTGGTGGACCCGGAATCCTTCACCTTCAGCGAATCCGTGATGCTCTTCGCCATCGTCATTCTGGGCGGCGCGGGAAGCATGGCCGGCATTGTCCTGGGGACCTTCCTGCTCATAGGCCTGCAGGAAATCTTCCGCGATTTTCTGGAGGCCCGCATGTTGGTTTTCGGCGCGGCCATGGTGGCCATGATGATCTTCCGGCCCCAGGGGCTGCTGCCGGCCCGGGCCAGGCGCTACGACACCGGCGGCCGGACGGGGGCTTCCCCCGGCGCCGCCGGGCGGGAGAAAAAGCCCGGCCCGCCCGCGGGCAACGGAGCGGCGGGAACATGAGCCTGCTTTCCCTGCGCGGGCTGTCCAAATCCTTCGGGGGGCTTGTGGCCGTGGCCCACGTCAGCCTGGAGCTGGAGGCGGACGCCGTTATCGGCCTTATCGGACCCAACGGCGCGGGCAAGACCACCCTGTTCAACCTCATCACCGGCAATCAACGCCCGGACTCCGGGGGGATTTTCTTTGACGGCCGCGACATTACCGGCCTGCCCACCCACGCCGTCGTCCGGCTGGGCATTGCCCGCACCTTTCAGAACATCCGTCTTTTCCAGAGCATGAGCCTGCTGGAAAATGTCCTTGCCGGCCGCCATTGCCGCCTGCGGGCCGGCCTGGCGGCCTCCTTGCTGCGCCCGCCCTTCCAGCGGCGCGAGGAACGGCAGGCCGTCCGCCGGGCCAGGGACGAGCTGGCCTTTGTGGGTCTGGAAGAGCAGCGCGACAAGCCTGCCGGCGGCCTCTCCCACGGCAGCCAGAGGCTTCTGGAAATCGCCCGGGCTCTGGCCACGGATCCGCGCTTCTTAATTCTGGACGAGCCGGCCGGAGGAATGAACGGCCAGGAGACCGCCGCGCTTATGGAGCTGATTGCCGCCATCCGCTCCAGGGGCGTCAGCGTCCTGCTCATCGAGCATGACATGAATCTGGTCATGAAGGTCTGCCGCAGGATTGTGGTCCTGGAATACGGGGTTGTCATCGCCCAGGGCGCGCCGGAGCATATCAAGCGGGATCCGGCGGTGATCGAGGCCTACCTGGGGTCCGGGGAGTAGGCGGGCATGTCCGGCGCCTGTCTGGAACTGCGCGACGTTCGGGCCGCCTACGGCAAGGTGGAAGCCCTGCGCGGCATCTCCCTGAGCGCGGAACAGGGGGAGATTATCGCCCTTGTCGGCGCCAACGGAGCGGGCAAGAGCACCACGCTTTCCGTGATCAGCGGCCTTCTGCGCCCCAGCGGCGGCGAGATCCTCTTTGCGGGCCGCCCCCTGCACCTCCTGCCCAGCCACGCCATTGTCCGCCTGGGCATTACCCAGGCCCCGGAAGGCCGGAGGATCTTCAGCGCCATGTCCGTGCGCGAGAACCTGGATCTGGGCGCCTACGCCCGCCGGGACAGGGCGGGCATAGCCGGGGATCTGGAATGGATACTCGGCCTTTTCCCCCGCTTGCGCGAACGCCTGGGACAGATGGCCGGCACTCTCTCCGGGGGGGAGCAGCAGATGCTGGCCATCGGGCGCGCCCTGATGGGAGCGCCCCGGGTGCTGCTCCTGGATGAGCCTTCCCTGGGCCTGTCCCCCATCCTGGTCCGGGCCATCTTCCAGTCCGTGCGCGAGATCAATGCCGCGGGAGTCACCGTCGTCCTGGTGGAACAGAATGCCCGCGCCGCCCTGAAACTGGCCTCCAGAGGCTATGTGCTGGAAGCGGGGCGCGTCGTCCTGGCGGACCGGGCCGCCGCCCTGCTTAAAAACCCCCAGGTGCAGGCCGCCTATCTGGGCGGCGGGGAAGCTGAAGACGGGCCGGGCGCTCAAGCGGCGGGCTAGGAGTCTGTCGGACAAGCTTTTTGTTCAAGTGTCCGAAAAAGCCAACCGAGTTGAAAGAAAAACAGAAAGGTGAGCCAATATGCATGGAGACTGCTCTCCTTGACCTGTAAT
>JAISMK010000064.1 GCA_031276785.1 Desulfovibrio sp.
GTCGCAGTGCCTGGCTTTCTGGGACTGGCGCACCAGATGCCGGTTGCCCGCGAAATATTTGCCCTGCTGCCTGGTCTGGCGCAGCCGGAGGCCGAGATCCTGCCGCAGGGAGCCGGCTATGTCCATAAGCCTGGACTGCATGGCCTCAATGACCATCAGGGTGTTGCGCAAAAGATCCCTGTCATACCCCTCCCGCTCCTTCCAGGCCTGGCGCAGAAGCTCGGAACGCTTGCAGGCCAGATCCTCGGCCTGATCCAGATCCTCCAGAACCAGGGCCTCCTCCTCCAGAGAGGTCAGGGCCAGAACTTCTCCCAGAAGCATAGCGCAGTGGTGCATGGCTATTCTCCCCGCGCCGCGCCGATATCTTCGGCCAGGGCGCTGATAATCCCGCGCCAGCCTTCGCAGGCTGGAATATATTCAAATTCCAGGAGATCGGCAACCAGCATCCAGTCCTCATCAGCGATGACCGTGGAGATTTCATCCAGAAGAGCGCCCAGGGAGTTCCCCAGATCGTTAAGATCCCCGCTTTCCTTCAGGGCGAAACGCTCGCGCAGGACGCTGATGGTGTTGATTAAATCGCGCCCCACGGCAATCGTGTCCTGCAGGATTTCCAGGGCTTCGGACAGATCCCCCAGGCGCAGCAGAGAGGCCACGCTGCGGCCCCCCCCGGCCATGACCTCCAGGGCCACAGGCAGTTCGCCGGCCACGTCCGAGGCCATTTCCTCCAGGGAAACCGTCCGCAGCTCCAGCCGGTTGATCTCCCCGGCCTCAATGTCTTCGGCCTGGTGGGGGTACAGTTCGGAAAAAGCCTCCTCGTTGACCAGGACATCGGTCACAATGCGCTGATCCAAATCTTCCCCGGCCATCAGCGTGGTCAGAACCTCCTCCAGATTGGCGTAGTTGGAAAGGGAAAGCCCGCTCTGCCGTCCGTCTATAACAATCATATCCATTCTCCTTCTTCCCCCCGCAGGGGTTCTTGCGGTCCTTACGAATTCTCTCTATGCAAATAACGGGCCAAAAATTGAGAAGCTCTTTCTTTTTCACCAGAAAAATTTAAAGCCGGGTCGCTCCAAGTATTTTAATTTTGAAAAGTTGAATCTCTCCGCAAGAATTTGCTTGTAAATCCTTGCCGAGCAATGCTTGCAGGCGGGCTTTGCCCGTCGTTAAGCAAGCATTTTAAGCCTAAAATGCTCTAGGAAATACTTTTTTTCAGCTCCGCCAGCAACTGGACAAAGCGTTTCACCACGGCGAGGATCTGGGGCAATTCTTGCCCTTCGCTCTGGGTCGCCTCCAGCCAGAGGATGTCCATGGCCCCCAGCAGAGGGTTTTGCCCCAAAGCGCGGCTGGTCCGCTGCCAGGTGGTCAGGAAGCGATCCTTCAAAAAAGCCGGGGCGGCGGAGGAAAGCAGCATTTCCCCCTGGCGCAGGAAAAGGAGGGCCAGGGCGTGGACCCGCTCAAGATCCTGTCTCAGAGCCTCCCCCAGGGGAGCGGAAAGAGCCGCGCGCTCCGGGAGATCCACCGCGCCTCCGTCAAGAAACTGACTCATGCTGCGGCGCAGAAGGCGCAGCCAGAGAACCCGATCCCCCCCCTCGTGCCCGGAAAGAGAGCGCAGGTCCATGAAGCCGTCGGCTCCCAGGACGGACAGCCATACCCGCCCCGGGCCGGAGAAAGGCCCTTGGGGCCAGCTCCCCCGCCGCAGGAAGGCCAGAGCCAGATCCGCCGCCAGGCCAGGCTCCAGAGCCCGGCGGCAGACCAGATCCCGGGAGCAGTCCTGGCCGAAGGAGCAGGGATGGCAGGGACAATCCGGCTCCAGGCAGCAGCTTCCGGCGCAGTAGGGGCCGGTGTCAAAGGGCTGGGCCGTGGCCAGAAAAATGGCCAGAAGAGGCCGGTTCAGTCCCGCGGCCAGGTGCATGGTGCCTGTATCGTTGGTCACCAGCAGGCGGGCGGAGCAGAGAGCGGCGGCCAGCTCTTCCAGGGAGGTCCGGCCGCAGAGGGAAAGGACCGGGTGCCCGGCCTGGGAAAGGTATTCTTCCGCCAGGGGAATTTCTCCGGCGCTGCCCAACAGGACGGGGCACAGCCGCTCTTCCTCCCAGAGGCGCCCGCCCAGGGCGGCGAAGGAGGCCGCCGGCCAGCGGCGCCTTTCCTCGCTGGCTCCCAGTTGCAAGGCCACGAAGCCCTTGTGTTCCGCCGGGGCCGCCCGCCTGAGGTCTTCGCCCACGCGTTCCAGAAGGGCGGCGTCCGGCCGCTTCAGCGAGGCGTCGCCGGGGCCGGCGGAAGACTGCGCCACCCGGCGGAACAGATCCGCCACATTGAACGGGCTGATCCCCCGCGCCGCCCCCGCCCCTTGCAAAAAGGCCGCCCATTCGCCGCCGAAGAGGCTGAAGCCGTACTCGTCCACGGCAAAGCCGGAGCAGGGCGCGGGCCCGGCGAGGAAACGGGCCAGGAGCCTGGCCGGGAGGCTCGGAGTGAGGTTGCAGACCTCGTCCGGGGAAAAAACAGCGAGAAGGTTCTCCTTCCAGGCCCACAGATCCGCCAGGGCGCGCGCCCAGCCCTGGCCCGGCTCCCGGCGGGCTGACTCCAGGGCGGCCATAAGGCCGGCTCCCGGCAGGGGAAACAGGTGATCCACATGAGCCAGCAGGCCGGCCGCGGCGGAAAAATTTTCCAGACAGACCACGGCCACCCGGCGGCCGCGGAGGGCCAGATCCCGGATGGCGGCCTGGCTCTGCACCAGATCGCCGAAACGGGTCAGGTTGATGAGCAAGGTATTCACGCTTTTCATGGCTGTGTTTCCCGGCCGGCAGGACGGCCTTGTCCGGCTCACTGCAAGAGACATGCCGCGCATGGAATTCCCATATCCGCCCCGGGAGGCCTCCGCCCGAAGATCCTTGCCCGGAATCTTGACAGACCGGCCGGGGGTTTCTACAGCAATTAACGCGCGCGACGCTGCCTTACGGCAGGGCCAGGCCCCGCCTGCCCGCGTCTCGCGCCAAGGATCCGCATGCGAATCATTGCGGGGCGGCTTCACAGTGAAATTGCTCAATCTTCTGCCCGGCACAGGAGGCGGAATGGCCAGAGACTCCGGAAAAAAGGGCAAGGGCGGCAAGGCGAAAAAGGCGGGGAACCTGCCTGATTTCGAACCCCTGCGCCGGCTGACCAAACTCGTGGACGGCGGCGTCTTCTTCAACGCCGACGGCAGCGTCGTCTTCCACGCTCTGCACACCCGGCATCTCCTCTTCCTGCTGGTGCCCTCGGCCCTGCTTCCCGCGGCGGCCATGATTTCCTGGTGGATCCTGCTTGGCATACCCCTTTGCCTGGCCGGCTTCCTGCGCTGGCTCATCAAGCGCAAAGCCGCCGACAGCCTGCGTCTGGACTTCGCCTCCGGCCGCATTATCCGGGGCGAGGCGGTGGCCCCCTTCGCCCTGCTCACCGAGGAGAGCTTCCGCGCCGTGCACGGCAAACATTCCAGCACCCTCCAGTGTCTTCTGCCGCGCTTTGAAATGAATCTGCCTCTGGAATTCTATGATCTGGCGCCGGTGCGGGGAGCGGAGGACGACGGCTTCGGCCTTTCCCACGCCGAACGCGCGCAGACCTTTCTCCGCCTCCTCTGGCAGTGCATCCTGCAAGTCCGGGGGGATACGGAAGAGGACAAGGCCGCCGGAACGGGGCGGGCAGCGGCCCGGAGCAGGGACGCCTCCCGTTCCCTGACCCCGGATCAGCTCTGGATGCTTCAGCCCGGAACCATGCTGGCCGCGGCTTACGGCCTCCACCAGGAGGGCCTGGCCCTGCGCTCCTCCCAAGGAGACTCCCGCGCCGCGGTGGCGGACATCCTGCGGGACCGCTGGGGCATCAGCGAGCCCGAAGAGGCGGTTCCGGCCTTTGGCGAATGCGTCCAGGGCCTGCGCAGCCTCCTGGCCGCCGTGCAGCCTCTGGCTCTTTTGCCCGCGAAGGCGCAACAGGGCTATCTGGATTATCTGGAGGAAGCGGCGGAGGAAATTTCCGGAGAAGATCGCTCCCGGCAGGAAGCCGGCCTGCCGGACGAGCTTCTGCCCCCGCCCGGCCCGGCCTTTGCCAAGGTACTGCCCCTGCTGCACGAGGAAAAGGGGCTGCCTCTCCTGCGGGACTACGCCGAAGCCCTGAGCGACGCCCACAAAAACGGCGTTCTGGCTTCCCTGCTGGAGGCCGAAGCGCGCCTCTGCTACCAGGCCAGGGTACGCCGCCAGATCTCCGTCCTGGATGTCGCGGACATTGCCGGCAACGCGGCCGGGGAAACGGCCCTGGAACTGCTGAACACCTTTGTCCGGCGGACAGGCAAGGACGACGCCTCCCGCTGCCGGAACCTGATGATCCTGCAGGATCTTAAAAAGCTGCGTCACGGCCTGGGGCACAATCCCCGCTATACCTTTCTGGAGGCCGAGCGCTTAAAGGCCCTGGCCCGGCCGGACCAGGCCATTCTCCTGGGGCGCAACCCCTACATCGCCTGGGATTACGCCCGGGCGGCCCTGCTCAGGAGCATGGCCTGCACCCTGGGCTGGGAGCGGGACATGAGCGGCATCTGGGTGGACTTGCGTCCCCTGGCCCAGGAAATACAGACGACCTTCAGCGACTGGACCGCCCTGTTCTCATTCATTCTGGCGGGACAGGCCCTGGACGGCGACGAGACCCTGTTCGGACCCCCGCAGGATTTCAGCCGGGTCATGCGCAGCAGAAGCGTGCAGAACAGCCTGTTCAAAGATTCCCTCCCCGCCTGGAAACTCTCCCTGAAAGCGGGAAGATGGAAATAGCCGCCAGGCCGCCGCCGCCCCGGTGAACGGCGCAGAGCAGTCTACGGAAACACTGATTAGAGCAGTTTAACTTTGAAAAGTTGGACTGCTCTATACCCCCGCCCCGAACCCCGTCATTATGTCCCCCGCCGCCTTGCCGGACGGGACAATGGAATCCACGGACTGCTGCTGGACAATGCGGGAATTTCTGGGCACGTCGCGGGTCAGCCAGACATTTCCGCCGATAATGCTGTTGCCGCCGATGGTGACCCGGCCAAGGATGGTCGCGCCGGCGTAAACGATGACCTCGTCCTCCAGAATGGGGTGCCGGGGCATGCCTTTGACCAGGACGCCGCTGCCGTCGGCGACAAAGGAGAGCGCGCCCAGGGTCACGCCCTGATAGACGCGGCAGCGCGCCCCTATGACGCTGGTCTCCCCGATGACCACGCCGGTGCCGTGGTCGATGAAAAATTCCGGGCCGATGCTGGCTCCGGGATGGATGTCGATGCCGGTTGCTGAATGGGCCATCTCGCTGATTATGCGGGGAATGAGGGGCACATCCAGAGCGTGCAGGGCATGGGCGATGCGGTGGTTGGTCATGGCCACCAGGGAGGGATAGCAAAAGATGGTCTCGCCTGGGGTTTTGGCCGCGGGATCGCCCTCGTAGGCGGCCTTGACGTCTCCTGCCAGCAAATCGCGGATGGCGGGCAACTGGGCGAGAAAATCCAGAGCCTTTTCCTGGGCGAGGTCGCAGCAGTCGGCGCAGGCGGAGGATGTTTCCGCGCGGGTGAAACAGATGCCGCGCCGGATCTGCTCCGCAAGCTGCCGGTAGAGGGAATCCAGGCTGGCGGAGAGATGGTAGCGCAGGGAACTGGCGGCGATGCGGGCGTTGCCGAAATAGCCGGGGAACAGGGCGGCCCGCAGACGGCTCATGACCTCGCCCAGGGCCTCCAGAGACGGCATGGGGGAGGAGGCCGGAGAATCATAGGTCATGACCTGGTAGGGAGCCCTGGCGCAGAGGGCGTCGGCAATCTGATCGATGAGGGGGATGCCTTGTCCGAGAGGGGTAAAGCTCATGGCTCTGTCCTGTTCCTGAGGATGCCGCGGCCCGGATCGTCCGGGACCGGCGCGGCTTCAAACGCCGCCGCCTCCCCTTCGTCCGGAATATGCCGAAATGGTATCAGTTCCATCGACTTTTGTCTGCATGTGGCCACAATGCGGAAATACTGATCCTGGGGAATGTAGATATAGGGTACATCTTCCGTGCGGCGGTACAAAAACAGGGAGAGGATCATCCTGTTCACGGCCTGGTGCCCGATGAGGACAATGCCGGGCTGGCCTCCGGAGAGAAACAGGGCTTTCAGGAAGCCGCGCTCCACCCGTTCGCGCATGGAGGAGTACCCCTCGCCCCGGGGATAGCGGTAGTGATACTTGTCCCTGGCCCGGGCGTTATACTCCCGCGGCAGATCCCGCCGGATCTCCTCGTAGGCCATGCTGTCGCAACTGCCGGCGTCGATTTCATCCAGCTCGTCCAGGCGGACCAGAACGGCCCCGGGATTTTCCGCCAGCAGAGGGGCGGCCGTCTGCTGGGAGCGCAGCCGCCGGGAAGTGAACACATACGGAATGTCCCTGCCGCCGAATTCCCGGGCCAGCGCCCGCGCCTGCGCCCGCCCCAGGGCGGTTAAGGGGCTGTCCCCGCCGATGCGCCCCTGCACGTTGAAAACGCTCTGCCCGTGGCGCACCAGAAACAATTCGCGCACCCAGCCGGAGGTCAGGATATCGCGAAGGCGCAGGTAGTAGGGAATCCTGCAGGGCATTTTCTCTTCCAGAACGGTGTTGTGCAGAGTGTCCACCCGCACATAGCAGCCCTCGCCGCGCGGAGAGGAATAGATGCGCTCATAGTAGCCGATGCGCTCCATGAAGCCGGCCACGGCCTCTTCCCGCGAAAGATGGGAGAACTCGGGCAGAAGGGCCTTGCGCTGCACGCCGGCGGCGATGAGATCCGGATCGTCGTTGACGCACTCCACATACAGAATGGGAGCGTCGGTCAGCAGGGAGGCCAGGAGAGCCCGGCGGGAGGCGCTGCCGTTGGTGGCGTCCAGAATGGCCACCTGGCCTCCCGCGCCCAGCCAGGCTCTGGCCTCACGGGCATTGATCAGAGCCAGACGCTCGCGCTGGACGCGGCCGTCCTCATTCTCCGGATGGTAAAAATCCGGAAGGGAGGAGGCGGGCCCAAGGCGGGCGCGCCGCAGGTGCCCGTTATTGAAGACGCGCACCCGGACGCCTTCAGCCTCCAGGACCTCGGAAATGCGTAAGGTCAGGATGGATTTTCCCCTGGCCGGCAGGCCGACCATGATGATGTACAGGGCGGACATTCAGACTGCCTCCGCTTCCGGCCCGGCGGAATTACTCCGGGGGGGAAATTCCGCCGGAAAAAACTCCCAGCGGGGCCTGCTCCGCCAACTCCGCCCGGAGGCGCCACATTTCCGCCAGGACCGGCTCCAGGCCTTCCCCGCGCAAGGCGGAAATGAAATGGACCTTCCGGCCCCCGGCTTCGGCCCTGGCCCGCAGGCCGGCCAGCAAATCCGCGTCCGCCAGATCCATCTTGTTGATTACCTCGATTTGCGGCCGCCGGGCGAGTTCCGGGGCGAAAAGGGCCAGCTCGGCATTAAGCAGGGCAAAGCCGGCAAAGGGATCTTCCGGGGAGATATCCGCAAAGCTGAGCAGGTGCACCAGAAAACGGGTCCGCTCCAGATGGCGGAGAAAGCGGTGCCCAAGCCCGCAACCGCAGTGCGCCCCCTCCACCAGGCCGGGGATATCGGCGATGACCATGCGCCGGTCGGGATTCTCCTCATCCAGCACGACGCCCAGATTGGGCTGCAGGGTGGTGAAGGGATAGGCGGCGATTTTGGGCCGGGCGGCGGAAATTCTGGAGATAAAAGTGGATTTGCCGGCATTGGGCAGGCCCAGCAGACCGCAATCCGCCAGGATTTTCAATTCCAGGCCCAAGGCGCGATCCTCCCCCGGCTCGCCGGGCTGGGCAAAACGGGGAGCGCGCTGGGTGGAGGACTTGAAATGCTCATTGCCCTTGCCCCCGCGCCCGCCGCGGGCCACCACCTCCATATCCCCCTCCCCGGCCAGATCGCAGAGCAGGACGCCCCTTTTCTCCTTCTCCAGAACATAGACCTGGGTGCCCACGGGCAGATCCAGCACCAGATCCTCCCCTTTGCGCCCCTGCCGCTGCGCGCCCTCGCCGGGATGGCCGTTTTCCGCCTGATACAGGCGCTTCAGCCGGAAATCATAGAGAGAATGAAGGCGCGAGGAAGCCCGGACCAGAACGCTGCCCCCGTCTCCTCCGTCGCCGCCGTCCGGGCCGCCCCTGGGAATGAATTTTTCCCTGCGGAAAGAAACACAGCCCCGGCCGCCTTTGCCCGAACGCACTGTAATGGTGGCTTCATCCACAAAACGCATGGCGCCGGCAGATCCTTCCGTAAATTTGGCCGCAGAGCGGCGGCCCCGCCTTCCGGAGGCGGCGCGGGCGCGGAAAAACCAAGGGGCAAAGGCGGCCGCCTCTGCCCCTGTCGCCGCCCGGCAATGAAGCACTGATTAAATGGTTTTCGGAAACGCTTCAGACCAACTCAGGCTTCCCCCAGGCGGGGAAGCACATGCACCCGGGTCCGCACCCGGTTCTTGCGGATATATTTTTCAAACTTCACCGTACCGTCGCAGGTGGCAAACAGGGTGAAATCGCGGCCCAGGCCCACGCCGCGGCCGGGATGGATCCTGGTGCCCAACTGGCGGACAAGAATGTTGCCCGCAAGCACATGCTGCCCGCCGAAACGCTTGACTCCCCTGCGCTGCCCCTGGCTGTCGCGGCCGTTGCGCGAACTGCCGCCCGCCTTTTTATGCGCCA
>JAISMK010000082.1 GCA_031276785.1 Desulfovibrio sp.
CCGGAGCATCCTTTCTGCGCCAGGATGGAAAGACATGGACCACGGATAAGGACGGCATCCTGCTCAACCTGCTGGCTGCAGAAATGACCGCCGTTCAGGGGAAAAATCCGGCAGAGATATACGGCCACCTTGTGGAGCGGCTGGGACGTCCTTTCTTCGCCCGCCGGGATGCCGCAGCCACGGCTGAACAAAAAAAGGCTTTTCGAAACCTGTCGCCCCACGCTGTACATTTGCGGGAAGTTGCGGGGAGCCTGGTCACAGCCATTCTGACGACGGCCCAAGGTAACAATGAATCCCTGGGCGGCCTTAAGGTTGTGACGGAGAGGGGCTGGTTTGCGGCCCGGCCTTCCGGCACGGAGGACATTTATAAGATTTACGCGGAAAGCTTTGTCAACGAGGACCACCTGAAGGAACTGCAAAACGAGGCCCAGAACACGGTCTCCCGTCTCTTTGGCTGACTTTTGCTCGCCCTTAGAACAATTTTACTTTGAAATTGCTCTGGCGGCGGGGCGGATGCACCGCCGCCCGCCCATGATGCGCAGGCGAAACCGCGTTTCGCCGTAAAGCGCCGAAGGGAGCATTTCGCGGCAAGGATTTGCAAGCAAATCCTTGCAGAGCAGTCCAACTTTTTCAAAGTTAAACTGCTCTAAGCAACCATCTCAAAACGAAACCGCTACATTCTGCTTTCCGGGGCAAATGCCTCATAGTGAAAAAGCAGGCCGGCCTTGCCGTTGCCGGCGCGCGCCGAAGCCTTCAGGCGGACGGCGCCGCCCTTGGTCAGCCTGCCGAACAGAATCTCACCAGCCAGGGGATCTTCCACTTCCTCCCGTAAAATTCTGGCCAGAGGCCTGGCGCCGTAAACCGGATCGTAGCCGGCCTTGGCAAGGGCTGCGCGGGCGGCCGGAGTCAGGGTGAGGACTACTTTTTTTTCTTTGAGGCTCAGAGCAAGATCCGCCACAAATTTACCCACAATATTTTTCATGATCGCAGGCGACAAAGGGGCAAAGGGCACCATTGCGTCCAGGCGGTTCCGGAATTCCGGGGCGAAAAGCCTCTCCAGAGCCTTGAGGCCCTTTTCCGCAGTCTGCGGAGAACCGGCGGCAGGGGCGGAAAAACCGATATTGCGGGCAGACATCTCAAACGCCCCGGCATTGGTGGTCATGATGAGCAGAATATTGCGGAAATCCGCCTTGCGTCCCGTGGTATCCGTCAGGGTGGCGTAATCCATTACTTGCAACAGGACGTTGAAGATGTCCGGATGGGCCTTCTCCATTTCATCCAGCAGCAGGACAGCGTACGGCGTTTTTCGCACGGCTTCGGTCAAAAGCCCTCCCTGATCAAAACCCACATAGCCGGGAGGAGCGCCCAAAAGACGCGAAACCGAGTGTTTTTCCATGTACTCAGACATGTCGTAGCGCAAAAAAGCCACATTGAGCGCGGTGGCCAGTTGCCTGGCCAGTTCCGTCTTGCCCACGCCCGTCGGGCCATAGAAAAGAAAGGCCCCCTGAGGCCGGCCTTCCCGGCGGAATCCGGCTCTGGCGCGCAACACCGCGCGGGTAACGCATTCCACAGCCGGATCCTGGCCGAAAACCGCCTTCTTGAGATTTCTGTCCAGGCGACGCAAAGAGAAAGCATCCGCCGTGGTGGCCTTGACAGAAGGAATGCGGGCCATTCCCTCCACCACCCGTTCCACATCGGCCACCTCCACAGCAAGAATTTCCGGCTCCGGAGAAGCCGGCTCTCCGGCGCGAAGTCCTTGCAGACGACGCCGTGCCCCAGCCTCGTCCATCAAGTCAATGGCCTTGTCCGGAAAACGGGCCTCGGGCAGATAGCGGACGGCCAGGGTAACAGCCGCCTCCAGAGCCTCCGGGGCGTAGCGCACCCTGTGATGCTCCTCATAGCGCCCCTTCAGCCCCTGAAGAATGGCAAGGCATTCCTCCTGGGTCGGCTCATGCACGTCTATCTTCTGAAAACGGCGGGAAAACGCTTTATCCTTTTCAAAGTAGTTGCGCATTTCCTCATAGGTGGTGGAGCCGATGCAACGCAGGGTACCCGAGGCCAGAGCGGGCTTCAGCAGATTGGATGCGTCCAGAGATCCGCCGCTTACAGCTCCGGCTCCTACCAGAGTATGAATTTCATCAACAAACAGAATCGCTTCCGGAATACGGGCAAGAGCCGCCAGAACAGATTTGAAGCGCCCTTCAAAATCTCCCCGGTACTTGGTTCCGGCCATCATGCTCCCCAAATCCAAAGCGAAGATCCGGGCCTTGTCAAAGTTGCCCGGCACGTCTCCGCGCACGATGCGTAGGGCCAGACCTTCTGCAAGGGCCGTCTTGCCCACACCTGGATCGCCTACAAAAAGAGGATTGTTTTTGCGCCGGCGGGCTAAAATTTGCAGGGCGCGATCCACCTCCCGCTCTCGGCCGATTAGGGGATCAATACCGCCCTGGGCCGCCTTGCGGGTCAAATCCACAGTAAAGGCCCTCAGAGCCTTAGTCTCGGCATCTCCTTCCCCAACATCGCGGTACGGCAGGGCGGAATCTTCACCGGCAAGAAACTCCAGCACAGCCAGACGGCTGATTCCCTGAGAAAGCAGAAAATAGGTTGCGTAGGAATTTTCTTCATCCAGCAGGCTGGCCAGGACATCGCCTATCCCGGCGGTTTTTTTGCCCGCGGCATGCATGTGCCGCAGTGTGCGCTGCATAACGCGCTGCAGGGCAAGAGTCTGGACAATTTCCCCTTCTGTCCCAGGGGAGGCGGGAAGAATGTTGTCACTGAAAAATTTTTCCAGGCTGCGGCGCAGGGCCGGTATATTGACGCCAATTCCCCCCAGAAGAACCTGTCCCGAATCTTCGGACAGAATGCCGTATAAAAGATGCTCCAAGGTAAAAAATTCGTGCCCGCGCCTATGGACTTCGCCCACAGCAAGGGAGAATGCCTGCTCCAGGTGCTTGTCAAGCATCAGCTTATTCTTCCTCCATACTGCAACGCAGAGGGAAACCAGCCTTGCGCGCCGTATCATGAACCTGGGAAACCATGGTTTCAGCCATTTCCTCGGTATACACGCCGCAAGTGGCAAGACCCCGCTCATGAACAGCCAACATAATCGCAGTAGCCTCTTCCAGATTTTTGCGGAAAATGGAGATCAGCACCTCCACCACAAATTCCATAGTCGTATAGTCGTCATTGTGCAGGAGAACTCGGTAACGCCTGGGCTCATGGAGTTCAAGGTCAGTATGGGCATCAGGCCGGGAACCGGAAGCAGCGCGCGTGCCCATTGACATCCGTATCCTCACTACTTGAATTAACTCTCAAAACAGCGTCATACATCTTGGGACGGCGGATGCGGACCACATGCGGTTTTGCCCCAGCCGCTTAGATCAATTTCAAAGTAAAATTTCTCTAAAAAGTTCTAAAATCTCTTGCTGTGCAATGCCGCTTCCTGTAGCGCACCGCCTGTTCCAAAAAACCAGATCTAACTTCCTCCGGAAACGTAAGGCGAAGCATCTTGAGAAGAATCATAAACATTCCTGCTCCAGGAGGCAAGTTCAAGGCAGTCCCGGGCATAGGGAGGCGAAACCTCCGCCGCCAGAATAATCTCAAAATGAATATCTATGGCTCCGGCCGACTTTTGCGGGAAAAAAGCGCCTGCTGCATCCGGCTCAGAGTCCTGTATTCTCCCTTCCCATCCGTATCCGGACAGACCACCGGGGTATATCTCAGGCGATCTGCCTGGGCGGAGCGCAAGGCATGTCCGGCTACCGGTCGAATCTGTCCGTTCAGGTCCACTTCTCCCCAAAATACGGCCCGTTCCGGCAACGGCAAATCATAATACGAGGAAAGGACCGCGGCGACCAGAGCAAGATCCATGCCTGGCTCCACAAGGCGCATTCCTCCTCCCGCCTTGGCATAGATATCCACTTGGGCGAAATTCAGCCGCAGACGTTTTTCCAGAACAGCCAGCAGCAGATGCAGCCGGTTCACGTCAAAGCCAAGGGCGGTGCGCCGGGGAATGGCCAGATAGCTTTTCGTGGCCAGGGCCTGGATCTCCACGGCCAGGGGACGGCCTCCGTCCACAGCCATAACCACGGCTGTACCGGAGAGCGTGGCATCCCTGGCTCCCAGAAAGTAGGTGGCGGGATCTTCCACCAGTTCCATGCCGTTGCCGGACATTTGGAAAACCAGCAGTTCCTGATTGGGGCCGAAGCGGTTCTTGAGTACCCGCAACAGACGGAAATTATGTTCGCGGTCCCCTTCCAGAGAGATGACCGTATCCACCATGTGTTCCAGCAGACGCGGTCCGGCAAGAACTCCGTCTTTAGTCACATGGCCGA
Source organism: Desulfovibrio sp. (assembly GCA_031276785.1). GTDB lineage: Bacteria > Desulfobacterota > Desulfovibrionia > Desulfovibrionales > Desulfovibrionaceae > Frigididesulfovibrio. The sequence continues at coordinate 4,335 of JAISMK010000082.1, forward strand.
CCAGGATCACTGTGGTTCCGCATTTTTTGCAGCGCCCCACGAGCTCCGTGGCCACCGCCCTCACCTGTACGGTATTGCCGGAAAGACCTTCGGCCTTTGAGGAGGTGAGGGTCTGAACAGAATCCACGATGAGCAGGACGGGGGGGCTGGAATCTTCCAGGGCCGGGAAAACGTCTTCCACCTGGGAAGTGGCCAGGGCATAGAGGGAGTCGTGTAAAATACCCAGCCTATCGGCGCGGGCGCGGATCTGGGCAAGAGATTCCTCGCCGGATAGATATATTGCGCCATGTCCGGCCGCCGCCACTCTGCCGGCAACCTGCAGGAGCAGGGTGGACTTGCCTATGCCGGGCTCGCCGCCCACCAAGATTGCGGCTCCGGGCTCCAGGCCCCGGCCCAGGATGCGATCCAGGGCCTCAAGGCCGGTACTGACAACCCGCCCCGACATCCCTGGAGCATCGGAAAGGCGCAACAGTCTCTCCTGCCGGGATATGGGCTGGGCGCTTGGGCGGCAACGCACCGTTACCGCATCCAGAGTGTTCCATTGACCGCAGGCTGGGCACTGTCCCTTCCATTGGGCGAAACGGGCCTGGCAGGAAGAACACTGATACATTTCCCGATGTTTGCTCATAGCGGCATATCATCTGGTTGTCTGCCGGCTCACGCATCCGCGGACGGCGCGCCATTCGGAAACCCGCCGCCATCCCTTGCGCCGGAAGCGGCGCTAGAACATTTTAGGCTTTAGATGCTTGCTTAACGGCGAGCTTTGCTCGCCGTTAAGCAAGCATCTAAAAGCGAAATTAATCTAAAAGGCGCAAGTCTGAAAAGCTCCGGCGGGAGCAGGATTACGGGACAGGATGGACGCTCCAGCCTACGGTTTGGAATCCTGCGCATCAACGACCCTCACCGCGTAGGAGGTCAGCCGGCCCTCCGGCGGCCCGGTAAACGCCTCCGGCGGCAGACCGGCAAAAACCACAGTGAAAGGAACCCTGCCCCCGGGCTGGATGTCCGTATTGTTGGTCAGAATGGCAATGCGGTTGTTCAGGGCGTTTTCTATTTCCTTGATGTTCAACACCCGCAACTGGAACAGAGTCAAGCTGATGCCGCAGATCTGCTGTTTCTGGGCCAGGATCCTTTTCTGCCCGTCATACAGCGTCGCTTCCAACTGTATAAATTCCTTGGGAACGGAAAATTTATTGACCACTCCGCCCTGGATAGCCACAATCTGTTGCAGAGTGTCATTTTCCACCACAAATTGCTGCACGTCCTGCAAGTCGAACAAACGTACACGTTCCTGCCGTTCCTCCAGGCTGTGCTGTTCCTCCGGAGTGGCAACGGGTTCCGGGGGTAAGAAAAAGCCGTATAGGGAATAACTGCCGTACCCGAGGCCCAGGCAACTGAGCAGCACAACCAGCAGGCGGATAAGGCCCTGTTTCCCCCGGGCATAGCTCAGGGCGTGTAGGCGCCGGCTTTTCCCCGAGGCCGGAGGAGGACTTGCCGGAGGCGGAGGGACGAGGAGCAATGCCTCATCCCGCTCTGCCGCCGCAGGCAGGCGGAAAACAAAAGAGCATTGCGAGCAACGCGCCCTGCGCCCAGAGCGATAGGCCTCATCCGGCAGGGCAAAAGAAGTTTCACACTGGGGGCAGGTGATAATCATGGACGCCTCAAGGCCCGGACATTTTATTCCGGCTGAAGGGAGCCGGGCCGCCCTGCCGTCGCCGCGCGTCCGCCCTTCCCTTCATTGTTCCACAACGGCCAGATGAACAGCCGGGAGGTTGCGGAACTGTTCCGCACAGTCAAGCCCATAGCCGACGACAAAGCCGGAAGCCAGAGTGAACCCGGAAAAATCGACCCTGACATCCTCTTCGCGACGTTCTCTTTTATCAATCAGGGCGGCAAGACGCAAGGATTTCGCTCCTCTGTCCGCCATTTTCCGCATAAGAAAATCCATAGCGCGCCCGGAATCCACAATATCTTCCACCAGAAGGACATGTTTTCCCGCCAGAGGGATTTCCACATCCTTGGTGAATCGAATCGTCCCGCTAGGGCAGGTTGAAGCGCCGTAGCCTGCCACACGGACAAAATCTATTTCCGGACGAATGGTGATTTTTTTCATCAGATCGGAGAAAAACATGAAAGCTCCTTTAAGCACACAGATCATTACTAACGGCTCTCCAGCGTACATTGCGTCAATCTCCTCGGCAATATTACGCACCCTCAAAGCAATGCTTCTTTGCGAAAAGAGAACTCGCTTGATCTTGATGTTCATGGACAATTCTCCTGATAATATTCAGAGAGTTCTCTGCATGGCCGTTTCATCGCAGTTTGGATACTTTGGGCAATGAATGCAGTCCGCCCAAATTTTCTGGGGCAAGCAGTCTTTGTCAACCTCTTGAAAACCAAGAGCGGCAAAAAAATCAGACTGATAGGTCAGAGTAAAAATCCGGCGCAGTCCGAAGCGCACGGCATCGTCAAAACAGGCTTGCGCCAGAAGACGCCCCAGACCCAGGCGGCGTATGGATGTATCCACATACAAAGAACGGATTTCCGCCAGATCCTCCCAGACAATGGCCAGGGCGCAACAGCCTACGATCTGTTCCCCTCCGTCCTTCAAGACATAAAAGTCCCGGGTGCGGTTGTAGAGATCGGACAAGGAACGCGGCAAAAGCTGGCCTTCTTCCGCTCCTTTAAGAAGAATGGCGTGAATACCCTTGATATCGGACACAGTTGCCCTGTGGAGTTGATTTTGCATAAAAATTGTCCTGCATCATTCGACTTAGAGCAGTCCAACTTTTTCAAAGTTAAACTGCTCTAACGGCGAAAAGCGGTTTCGCCTGCGCCTGGAGAGGCGGGCGGCGGCACTCCCCTACCTGGAGAGAAGACGTCGCACAGTGTCTGTCAACTCTTCCCCGTCCATACGTCCTCTGTGGTTAAGCACCAATTCCCCCGATGTATTATAGAGAAGAAGATGGGGCACCGCTCGTACGCCCAGAGTGGGGGCCAGATCGTCCAAGGCAAGGGCCACGGGGTAGTTTACCCGGAGAGAATTCAAAAATGTGAGCAGAGCCATGGGTTCCCTGTCCACGGAAATTCCTACCAGAACAAGGTCCGAGGGAGAGAAGCTGTTGCGTACTTGGATGAGCTCAGGCACTTCCTCCCGGCAGGGAGGGCACCAGGAGGCAAAAATATTGACGGCCACAACGGATCCTTTATGTTCAGTAATCAGGTCGCGCAAAGCTTGGGCATCCATCCTGGTCAGTGAGGATGCGGAAAAAATCCCGTGCCCGTCAGCGGCAAAACTTGGGGATAAAGCAAGTAATACAAACAGCAAGCTGAAACCGCAAAGTCCGCCCAGAGCAGTCGCGCATCGTCCCGCATTAGTTTTCATACGTCCCCCTCGCCACTTTAGAGCATTTCTGCTTTGATATTACACATCAAGCTTTCCTCAAGCCAGATCCCATCCGGCGCTTGAATGCGCAAATAAATTGCGCTTGACTCTACCGCGGCGGGTTTGCGCCAGCGCGGCCGCCAGAGCCATTTCTCTCTCCCAACACATTTTACCTTCTATCATTTTATACCTCAGACGGCGCATTTCGTCCAGTCATCCGGGTTCTTCCTCCCGGCTCAGTTCCAGGGCGACACGCACGGCATCCACGGCATCCTTGGCATAATAGGCTCCGATGGAACGGGCAAAAGCCTCTGAGACAACCGCTCCCCCCACCATGACTTTTTTATTCAGCCCTTTGCGCCGGATAAGTTCCACGCTGTCGCGCATTCTAACCATCGTCGTGGTCATCAGAGCGGACAGTCCTATGATCGCGGCATCGTGCTCTTCCGCGGCGGCGACGATGTCCGCAGCGGTAATGTCCTTGCCGAGATCAACCACCTGGAATCCGTGATTGCCGAGCATCAGACAAACGATGTTTTTACCGATGTCGTGAATATCCCCTTCCACCGTGGCCATGACAATTGTTCTGCGCTTTTCCGCCCTCCTGTCCTTTTCAAGCAACGGCCGCAACAGGGCGAAGGCCGCCTGCATGGTTTCCGCCGACCGGATTAGCTGGGGCAGAAAATATTCCTTGCGCTCATATTTGGCCCCCACTTCGGTAATAGCCGGAATCAGCCTTTCTCCCACCAGGGAAAAGGGATCTTCTCCGGCATCCAGGGCTGTGCGCACCAGGGCTTCGATATGATCCCTACGGCCGCTTATCACAGCTTCTTCCATGCTGGCCGGCGATCCTCCGGAACTTGGGAAGGTGGAAAGATCTGTCTCAGGCCCTCCCCCAGCCGAAGAGCGGCCGGAAGTGGGATCCTCCCGCCGGCCGGCATAGCGGACGATGAATCTTTCCGCCCCCTGATCCTGGCCCATGAGCATCCGGGTGACGTCCAGAATCTCGGCAATGCGCAGGCTGCCGGGATTGGCGATACAGGCTGTAAGACCGGCTCCAGCGGCCAGTCCCAGAAATGCGGCATTGATAAGTTCCCGTGCGGGCAGGCCGAAGGAAATGTTGGAAAGTCCGCAGACCGTGGGCAGATGTAGTGTTTGGGCACAGTAGCGGATAAACTCCAGGCAATCTTTGCCCGCCCCTTCGCTGGACGCGGCCGCCAGAGCCAGGACATCCACCAGGGCGAGGCGGCGGGGGATATGCAGATCTTCCATCCGGACCAATAGATCCTCCACAATCCTGATGCGTTCCCCGGCCGTGACAGGAAGTTCCCTGCCGCACAGGGGCAGCAGAATAAAGGGAACGCCGAAATCCCTGCATAGTGGTCCCAGAATTTCCATGCGTCCTGCTTCCCCGCTGATGGAGTTAACCAGACAGGATGCCGGGTACACCGTCAGGGCGCTGGCAATGGCCTCCACATTGGAGGAATCCAGACACAGAGGGTGACCTGGCCCAGCCACCAGGCGGGCCACCAGTTCCGGCAGAAGCGTGGTTTCATCCACCAGGGGCGCGCCCACGTTAACGTCCAGGATTGACGCCCCGGCGGCTATCTGTTCATGGGCAAGGGTCATGGCGGACGTCATTTCTCCGGCCTGCAATTCCAGACTGAGGGTCTTCTTCCCTGTGGGATTGATCCGTTCGCCAACGAGGCAGAAAGGCTGCCCTTTTCCGATGCGCACCAAGGAGGAACGGGAAGAAACTGCTATTCCGCCGAAATCAGGCCTGCGCTCCGGGAGAGGCAGACCCGCCACCTGTCTGGCCAGGGAGGCTATGTGCTCGGGCGTGGTGCCGCAACAGCCGCCGACGGCCTGGGATCCGGCCCTGGCAAAAGCCGCGGTGAGCCGGGCAAAGTCCTCCGGCTCAAGGGGAAACCGGGTCTCGTCCCCTTCCAGTTCCGGCAGGCCGGCATTGGGCTGGATGAGTACCGGCAGAGGGCTGGTTGCCAGCAATTCTTCCGCAACCGGACGCATTTCCACAGGCCCTGCGCTGCAGTTCACGCCGAGGAGATCTACTCCCATGTTGGCCAGGGTGGCGCTGCACACCGCCACGGAGGAGCCTGTCAAAGTGGCGTTCCCTTCATAGGTCATGGACACGGCCACCGGCAGGGAGCATTCTCTGCGCACGGCATGGACGATGGCCCTGGCCTCTGCGATGTCGAACTGGGTTTCCGCAAGCAAAAAGTCCGCGCCCCCTTCCATAAGACCGCGAATCTGTTCTGTATATGCTTTAACCATATCCTCAAAGGAGATATCCCCAAGAGGGTGGAGAAAAAGCCCGGAAGGGCCGATGCTGCCAGCCACAAAAATGGGCCGTCCGGCGGCCCGGCCGGCATTCTCCGCCACTTTACGGGCGACACGGGCCATCCGGCGGTTGAAATCAAAGACGGCAATGCCCTTCGGCAGCTTGTACCTCGTGCCGCCAAAGGTATTGGTTGTCAAGATGTCCGCCCCAGCCGCGGCGTAGTCGGCGTGGATACCCTCCAGAACATCAGGATGGGCCAGACAGAAAGCCTCCGGACTTTCACCCGGCCCCAGGCCGCGACGCTGGAGCATGGTGCCCATGGCGCCGTCAAACAAAAACCGTCGTCCGGCGGCAAGCAGAGAAGCAAAGGAAGACATCAGGATCCCCGAGGAGTAAGAAGACATGCCGTTCCCCTGCCTGCTGTCAGGGCTGGCAACGGTTCATCGCTTGGCATTTACTGAAAATTATTGAAAAGAACAAATAAAAATTCTATGATTCTTATTCATGCCTGAACCTGTCTCCCCAAGGCGCCTTCAGCCCCGCGCATCCCTACCGGCGCCCCGCAATCAACCTTCGCCCCCGCTTTGCCGGGGACTGTATCCATAGCAGATGACAAAAGAAATACCGCCAGATCCTTTCCCTTGCGCCCTTCCGCGCGCGTCAGCAACCTCCGGATCGGCGGACGGAATCTCTCCTGCCGTTCTTCCCCCTGACGAGGATCTTGCCGTGGAAGCTGAAGGAGAAGAAGACTTTCTGCAAGGCGACGCTTTCGATGACCATCTGGCGGCGGATCTCGCCGACCGGGAGGAACATCCCTCCAGAGTGTTTCCACTCTCCCTGCCTGACCCTCCCGGAGCTTTGGCCGTCTTTACCCCCCATCCTCTGGAACGGACCAGGGACAGCCTGCAGATCTATCTTCGGGAAATCAACCGCTTCCCTTTGCTGCGGCCGGAGGAGGAGCGGGAACTGGCATACCTGGTGCGGAACACCGGCGACCCGGACGCCGCCTTCAGGCTTGTTTCGTCCCATCTGCGTCTGGTAGTGCGCGTTGCCATGGACTTCCAGCGCAAGTGGATGCAGAATGTGCTTGACTTGGTGCAGGAAGGCAATGTGGGTCTGATGAAGGCCGTCAGCAGATTTGACCCGGATAAGGGGATCAAATTTTCTTATTATGCCACCTTCTGGATCAAAGCCTACATCTTGAAATTCATCATGGACAACTGGCGTCTGGTCAAAATAGGCACCACCCAGACCCAGCGCAAGCTGTTTTACAATCTGAACAAGGAACGCCAACAGCTCATCTCTAAAGGATATGATCCCGATGCCGCTATGCTGGCCGAACGTCTCAA
>JAISMK010000150.1 GCA_031276785.1 Desulfovibrio sp.
AATTCCGCTTTCAATCAGGAGTATCTTGTCACCTTTGTCAACCATGAGGGCAGCCAGGAATCATTCCTCAATCTCGGACTGGGCATTCCTCTGGAGGGGGTGCGGGATCACCTGTTCTACCGCAACTCCTTCACCTGCATGGAGACCAGGGTCCCCTTCCGGCCGGAGAGAAAAACCCCGCGCGCGACCATTGCCGGGGTACTCACCGCCTTTGTGGACGGCGAGGGTTCCGGGGCGCGCCCGGAACTGGACGCCCTGGGCCGCTACAAGCTGCGCTTTCCCTTTGACGTTTCCGGGCGGAAAAACGGCAACGCATCCTGCTGGATCCGCATGTCCCAGCAGCAGGCGGGCAAACGTTCCGGAACCAGCTTTCCCCTCCTGCCCGGAACGGAAGTGCTGGTGAGTTTTGCGGACGGCAATCCGGACCGCCCCTACATCACGGGCGCTCTGAACAACGCGGAGACCGGCGCCCTTACCGGGAACGCCAACCGGGATTTTTCCGGCATCTCCAGCGCCGGAGGCAACCAGATTGTCTTTAACGACACGGAAAAAGGTCAGGGAATGGCCCTGAAGACCGCCGGCGGCGACGGCCTGGTCCTGAACGCGGGGAGCGCCTCCCTGGGCTCGCTGACTTCAGATTTTTGGTGCAACAGCACCGGCATGGCCGCCACCAACCTCTCCGGCGCTCTTATGTCCTCTTTCTCTGGATACAGAAATGCCCAGGTGGTCGGCTGGAGGGGCACCAGGGGTCAGGCAATCTGGATGGCCTTACTTCAGTCTGTCGGTTCTCTGGGCTCCACCGCTATGTCGGCCTTGGCCGGGAGCTATGAGGACCACTATGATAAAAGCTATGAGGGCGGCAATAAGCCCGACAGCGATAATACGGATATGACCGCGGCCGTGGGACTGACCGCGGGCGTGGGCGTGCTGAAAAGTCTTCTGAATGTTTTGGAGATATTTTGCGTACCCAAACCGACCATGTCCTACGGGCTTGAAATGCAGACTACGCCGGATGTATCATCTACCGTTACGCAGATATATCCGGACAAAACAAAACTGACAATCTCCCTTCTCGGCACCCTGGCGGAGAAGGCGGGTCTGGGGGCGGAGATCTTCTCGGAAGAGGACAGCAAAGACCAAGAGGTAGCGCAGGAAATAAGCAAAGAGAATAGAAAAGATTATGAGCAGGCATCCAAGCGTCTGGCCATCTGGAAAGCTGGCTCCGAGGCTGTTGCGGACCTTGCTCCGGAAATCATAGCCTGGGTTTATATGCTGAGTGCCCACCTCAAAATAAAAAAAGAACAGATGGGGGGAGTTCTCCTGAACGCGCCGGAGGCCAATATCACGCTGGCGGCCAAGAACGCCGTGGGCGTGCATTCGGAACACGGCATCCTGCTGAATACTCGCCTGGGGGAATTCGATCCCGTGTCCACCGACAGCGCCATCGGCAAAATGCTCGGCCCGTATGCGGAAACGGGGGCGGCGGCGGCGGTTGACGCCGCAACGGCCGCCGCCGCCGCAGCGGCGGCAGCCGCCGTTGGGGCTCCGGCCGCGGACCCCGATGATGATACTCTGGCAAATGCTCAGGCCAAGGCCAGAAACGCGCGCGTGAAAAAATGGGGAACAAAGAATACGGATCTTGAGATTCCAGCCAACCTGTTCAATTTTTACGATAAAGAGGCAATGGCCTATACTTTGGCCACAACACCGCCGGATGCCATACTGCAGGCGGCGGATCTGAATTTTTTGGCCGCCGTCACAAAACTGCTCTACACGGACGCCGAATATCTGGCCGAAAATGTGCAAAAAGTCCGTAAGGCGCTGGCTCATAAGCATATTTATGTCTCCAAGAACTCCGGGGGCCAAAGCGCTCTTGTGATTCAGAACGAGCAGACGGCTGGCGATGTGGCCGCGGATCAAACTCCCCAGGCTCCGGCGGGGGCCGCCGGCATTTATCTTACAAGTTCTCCGGAAGAAGGCGTCATCCGGCTGGATACGCCCAAGGCGACCATTACTCTGAATACCGACGGCCTTAAGCTGGAACACAAGGCCGAGAAAAAACCGGTTGTAACCCTGAACTCCGGATCCCTGAATCTACAGCTTGACGGCGGCTCATCCTCCATAAATATGACAGAAGAGGATGTGACGATAAAAAGGGGCTCCGCCACAATCGTTGTCAAGGACGGCGAGATAACGATGGCCAATTCCGGGCAGAAATTTTCCCTGGGACAATTTACTTTTACCAGCGCCGGCGAGATGGCTCATACAGGCAGTTTGTCCCTGCAAGACGGGGCTATTAAGATTGTTTAGAGCAGTTCCGGAATGAAACGAGTGAACCGCTCTGCAAGGATTTGCCTGCGAATCCTTGCCGCGCAACAGGAGCAGGAGGGCTTTGCCCGTGTTAAGCGAACAGTTTCAAGCGTTAATTGCCATAGAGCAATTTCACTTTGAAATTGTTTTGGCGGCCGCGCAAGCGGCCGCCCGTCCCTGAGGCCCCGGCGTCTCCCTGCCTTGGCGGGGGCAGCGAAAAAATCTCTTTTTTGGTTTCGCGATCCACAGCAACTGCCTTTTCGGACGATAAGAAACTGTGCCGAAAGGCACGCGAGGTTCTGCCATGAACATTGAGCGGCCGGAAACACTGTATTGCGCCACCCAGCCCTTTGACTGGCGGGGAAAGCTGCACCAGAGCCTGACCATAGGCTACGGCTTTGATCTGTCCAGCGGGATCGTGGTTCCCGCCGCCCGGGTTCTGGCGGCGGCCGTGGCCGGCCTCTCCCCCGGCGACTGCCTGGATATGGGTCTGCCCAAGCCGCAGGCGGAATGGCTGCTGGCGGGATCCGCCCGGACGCCGGGCAGGATCCCCGCCTCTTCCTTGCTGCTGGAAATCCGGGTGGGCGCATCCGCCCGGCGTTTTCTGGTCAGCGGCGAAGCCGGTGGGCGCGGCGGCCCGGAGCCCTTTACGGATCTGGCTCTGACCTGGGCGGACACCTTCGGGGGGCCGGACAATCCAGAAAATCCCCTGGGCTGCGGCCTTGCGCCGGATCCGTCCACAGGGCGCACGCGTCCTCCCCGTATTGTCGGTGCGGACGACGTCCGTGCCCGGCCCGCCTGTCCCGGTCCCTGTGGAGCCTGGCCGATCCGGATGCGGGGCATGGGCACCTACGATAAAAAATGGCTTCAAACCCGCTGCCCCGGACTTCCTGATGACTGCGATCTGGGATTCTGCAATCTGGCCCAGGCGGATCAGCGCCTGCCGGCAGGGCTGCGCGGGGATGAAGACATCCTGCTGCGGGGGGTGCATCACGAGCGGGCGGAAATAGTCTCCCGTCTGCCCGGCAAGACGATTCTGGTCCATGTGCTGCGCGGAGCGGCGGCAGGGGAACAGGTCTTCTCCCTCGCCTTTGACACCCTCTGGCTTTTCCCCGACAGCCTGCTCGGCCTTCTTCTGGGACATCTGCTTGTGCCCTGCTCCGATGAAGCCGGCTCGGACATCGCCCGCATCCGCCTGGAACTGATCCCGCCGGATCCCCCCGCGCCGGAAGCGCCCGCCGCTGTTCCGGCCCCCCCGGTTACCGCGTCTCTCTCTGTGGCGGCGACTGCGGCGGCGACTGCGGCGGCTGCGGCGGTTACTTCGGCGGCCCCGGCGGCTGCGGCGGCGGTCTCTTCGGCTACCCCGGCGGCTGCGGCTGCGGTCTCTTCGGCTGCCCCGGCGGCGGCGGCGGCGACTGCGGCGGCGGCACCCCCGCCTCTGGACGTTTCCGCCGTGGCGGAGATGCGCGAAGCGGCTTTGCGGGAGTTTGCAGACTCTCTGGACGACATCAACGACGGTCTGTCCCAGGCTGGTCTGCCGCCCCTCACTCCGGGACAGGTCGCAGCCACACGGGAGGCCATCGCCAGCCAGTCGGCGGCGATGGAAAAACTGCTGGAGCAGGTGAATGCCGCTCCGGAGCCGGATCTGCCGGCTATCCTCCGCCAGGCGGGCCTGTCCGAAGACCTGATTCTGAGGATTGGCTCCGCTCAGGACATTCCCTTTCCGGACCCCGCCGGCTATGCGGATCAGGCATCTTGGAACGGGGCTGTGGAAGGCTATCTTGATGCCCTGGGCGGCCATCTGCCCCTTTCCGCCGGTGTGCGGGAAAGCCAGCGCGCCGTTATGCGCCTGCTCGGTCCGGGGGGGGAGGATGCCCTGGTTTCCGGGGCCGGGCCTGAGCCGACCCTGGCCGGCACGCTGGCGCAGACGGGCATAGCGCCGGACAAGGCCGCCCTTCTGGCCGGGGAGTTGGAAAAAGACCAGGAGTTCTCTTCCTTCGCGGAACTGCAAGCCTATTTCGTCAAGCTGGAAACTTTGGGAGGCTTTCCTCCGGGTTCCATGACCTCGGTGCTGGATCAGGCAAATGCCGCAGCCGCCAAGGAGGGTATAGATCTGTTCCCTGCGGAGGAGCCGCGACCTCCCGCGCCGCCGGTGGCTGGCGGGCCGCCGGTTTCCGCCGCCGTTCCCGGGGAAGCTCCGCCCGCCCCGCCCGATGCTTCCGGAGCGGGCCGGACGGACTTTTCCGGCCGGGATCTCAAGGGCCGGGATTTTGCCGGGAAAATGCTGGACGGCGTGGATTTTTCCGGATCTTCCCTGCGGGGGGCGGATTTTTCCAAGGCGGACTGCGCCGAGGCCAATTTCCGCAAAGCTGTCTTGGACGGAGCCTCTTTTGCCGGGGCCGGCCTTGCTCTGGCGGTTCTCGCGGGCGCTACGGCGGGGGGAGCGCATTTTTCCCGGACGGATCTGAGCAAGGCGGACTGCTCCGGTCTTAAGGCCGAAGAAGCTGATTTTTCCGGGGCGGATCTGTCCGGAGCCAGGCTGCCTGGGGCGGATCTGTCCGGCGCGATTCTGCAGGATGTCCATGCGCCCGGCCTGGACGCTTCCGGCGCCAATTTTCGTTCCGCCGCCTTGCGCGGCGGCGATTTCCAGGCCGCCGTCTTTGCCGGGGCCGGGTTGCAGAAGGCGGATGTCTCCGCCTCGTCCTTTGAGCAGGGTAATTTTTCCGGGGCGGATCTTTCCGGCGCCGCCTTGCGGAACAAAAGCCGCGTTTCCGGCGCCGATTTCAGCGGAGCCGTGCTTTCCGACAGTTCCTGGGAGGGAACGGAGGCCCGCAATGCCGTGTTTGACGGCGGCACAGCCGGGGAGGGCCGTTTTGCCGGATGCGATTTTCGTGCCAGTTCCTGGCGGAATGTTCACGCGCCCGGGGCGGATTTTTCCCGTTGTGATCTGCGGGAGGCGCTTTTTCCTGGGTCCAACCTGATGCGCGCCTCCCTCCGGGAGGCCAGGGTCCAGGGCTCGAATTTTTCCGGGGCCAATCTCTACGGGGCGGATGACTATCGCTGCGCTCTGGAATCTGCCGACCTGCGCGGCGCCCTGCTGGGTAAAACTCTGTTCGCGGCCAGAAGAGGGGCCTGAATATGGCTGACGAATCTTCCTGTGACGCCCTGAGGGCAGGGTCTTGCTTCCAGGGGCGGGATTTCTCGGGTCTGGAGGCCGCCGGTCTGGCTCTTGCCGGGGCGCGTTTTACGGACTGCCTGTTCCGGGGGGCGAACCTGCGCGCCTGCGACCTGACCGGAGCCGTTCTTCTGCGTTGCGACTGCTCCGGGGCCGTCCTGGCGGACGCAACCTTGGATGACTCCTCGCTTACGGACTGCTCTCTGGCCGGAGCCGATTTGTCCGGGACTTCCTGGTCGCGCGCGCTTCTGGACAAGGCCGTCCTGCGGGGCGCGGACTGCCGCGCCGCGGTCTTCCAGAACAGCCGTCTGAGCGGCCTGGAATGGGCCGGAGCGAACTTTGGAGGCGCCATGCTGCGCGGCCTCAGCCTGCACGAGGGTTTTACGGATACGGATGTGAGCGGCCTGATTTGTCTGGAATGCGACTTTTCCGGCCTGACTTTGGAAAGGGCCTCGGGTGGGCTCTGGTTTCTGAGGGATTGCCGGCTGGAGGGGCTGAAGGCCCGCGATTGCCATCTGCCCCAGATCATCCTTCTGAATACGGACTGCCGGGGACTTATTCTGGAAAACTGCCGTCTGCCCCTGGCCGGGTTCTCAGACGCCAATCTCGCCGGCTGCTCCTTCAGCGATTGCGACCTCACGGGCGCGCACCTTGGCGGCGCCTCCCTGGTCCTGGCCGCGCTGCGACGCGTTCTTCTGCGCCAAGCTAATCTCGCCCGGACGGATTTTTCCGGCGCCACTCTGGAAGACGTGGACTGCTCCCGGGCGGATCTGTCCCACGCCAGGCTGGCGCGCGCCAGGCTGACGGGCGTGGACCTGACTCTGGCCGATGGGCACAATGTCGATTTTTCCGGCGCGGATTTGCGCCGCTGCATCCTGGATCAGTTGCGGCCCACAGACGAGGAACGGCTCGCAGCGGAACATTTTACCATCCGGCGGTAAGCCGGATAAGAGGAGTGCGCTACATGGGATCAGCCCTGCCCCTTCCCTTGAACGACAATGAAATTGTCAGCGGCACAGTGCGTACGGCGGATGCGGACGGCTTACTGGTTACGGTCGGGCCCTTGGGATTGGTGCGCGCCCGGCGCGCTGCCGGCTGCCTGCTGGCCCCGGAAGCTGGGGACGGAGTCCTGCTCGCCCTGCTTGGCTCCGGTGAAGCCTGGGTACTCACAGTGCTGGCCAAAAAGACGGAACTTGGATCCCTGGCCCTGCCTGCCCATACCCTGCTGCGGGCGGAATCTCTGGACATGACTACCACCAGGGGCTCCTGGCGCGGAGAATCCCTGTCCCTGGAGGGGGGCAGCAT
>JAISMK010000052.1 GCA_031276785.1 Desulfovibrio sp.
ATGAGCCTGGATAAAAGCCATTGTCGTAAACCCTCTTTTTGCAATTGTTTCAAAATATTATATAGAAAACTATTGCAAAAGTATAATACTTTTTGAAACTATTGTCCGACAGGCTCCTATGCGAAATAATTACAGCATGTGAATTTTGATTGGAGGCTTGGATCAGCCGCGGGTGGACGACCGGACTTTTTGAGGGTATGGGGGAAACACCGCGCAAGGACAGTCCGGCGCGGAACGCAAAGCCGTCGAGCCTATGCCCATGAGCAACGTGGATTTGGAAGAAAGAGCCTCCACCCTGCGCTTTGACAATCCCTCCCTGGCCAACCAGTTGTTCGGCCCCGGCAACATGAACCTTATGACCCTGGCCGAATGTTCCGGCCTGACCATCTCCAGCCGGGGCACCGCCTTGCGCCTGGACGGGGATGCCGGGGCGCGGTCCAGGATGAGCAATCTCCTGACCCAGGCCTACGGGCTTTTGAAGTACGGCGTTGTCCTGCACCCGCGCGACCTGGAGTACGCCTATGCCGCCCTGGAGCGCAACCCCGCGAGCGAACTGAAAACATTGTTTCAGGATACGGTGTTCATCGCCTCCCCCCGCAGGACCATCACCCCCAAGACCCTGAACCAGAGAGAATATGTGGCGGCCCTGCGCTCCTCGGAGATGACCTTTGCCATCGGTCCCGCCGGCACGGGAAAAACCTACCTGGCGGTGGCCATGGCTCTTTCCTTCCTCCATGCCAAGCGCGTCAAGCGCCTGATCCTTACCCGACCGGCGGTGGAAGCCGGAGAGCGTCTGGGTTTTCTGCCCGGAGATATGGCCCAGAAGGTGGATCCCTACCTGCGGCCCTTGTACGACGCCCTGCACGACATGCTCGACTTTGAGCGCGTCTCGGAGATGCTGGCCACCGGAATCATAGAGGTCGCCCCCCTGGCCTTCATGCGCGGCCGAACCCTGACGGACGCCTACATTATTATGGACGAGGCCCAGAACACCACTGTGGAACAGATGAAAATGTTTCTGACGCGCATGGGTTTCGGCTCCCGCGTGGCGGTTACCGGCGACATAACCCAGATCGATCTCCCGAATCTCAACGGCAGGCCCCGTTCCGGCCTCGTCCATGCCCTCAGCGTGCTGGACGGCCTGGAGGGAATCAGCATCCGGCATTTCCACCAGCAGGATGTCCTCCGCCACCCTCTGGTGGGGCGCATTGTTTCCGCCTATGACGCACATGAAAAATATTCCTGACAGGGCCCGCTCCAGCTTCAGCCTGCTCCTGCAGCGCCTGGTACGCCGCCTGCCGCCGCGGGGTTTTTTCGGTCTGGCCCTGCTGCTCATCCTCCTTTCCGCCCTTGCTTCCACGGATTTTTCTCCCCGCCAGAACCTCTTCCTGGCAGGGGAAATCGCCACCGCGGACGTTACAGCCAACCGGGGCTTCCTGTTTGAGGACAGGACCGCGACCAAAGCCCGGCGGGAGCAGGTGGCGGCGCTGCAACCCCTTGTTCTGGATCTGGTGGCCGCTCCTGTTGAAGAACTGCGCGAGGAAATATTGTCCCTTTTCACGGAGCTGGTCCAGGCGGAAACCGCTGAGGCCAGGGAAGCCATGAGCCTGCGTCTGCGCAGGGAAAGAGGGGAGGGCTTCTCTCCGGCCTCCCTGGCCTCTCTCGCCGATCCCCGCGTCCAGGCGGCGGCCGCCGGAGTCCTGCTGCCCCTGGCGGAAAAGGAGATGCAGAACGGCGTTCTGCAGGAAATGCGCCTGATCCTGCCTTACAAGGGCGGAGTTATTGTGCGCAATCTGGAAACAGGCGAGGAAAGGCTGTACTCCGAACACGCTTCCCTGCCGGACATCAAACGCCTGGAGCAGATCCTCTCTATGGAGATCCAGAAGACGGATCTGAACGCCCAGGCCAAACGCGCCCTCAGCCTCCTCTTTGCCGAAACTCTGCGCGCCACCCTTATCCCCAATTACGAAACCACAGCTTCCCGGGCCGCGGCGGCGAAAGCCGCGGTGCAGCCGGCTTTTCACCAGGTGCAGCGCGGCGAAATCCTGATCCGCAAGGGAGATCTGGTCACGGCGGAGCAGCAGCTCAAGATGCAGTCCCTCATCCAGCGCTCCTCCAAGCGTTTTGACGGCAATCTCTTCCTGGGCATGAGCATCTGCGCCCTGCTCATGATCTCCGGCCTTCAGTTCGCTCCCAGCAACAAAATAGTATCCCCCCTGGACACCCGCGACTATGTTTTCCTGGGCATAGTGATCCTGCTCTGTTCCCTGGCCGCCAAAGGATTCGCCCTGCTGGCCCAGCAACTGGCCGCCGGCTCGCCCACCTTTTTCGCCGGCAGCCTGGCCTACGCGGTGCCTGTAACCGGGGCCGCCGGCCTGGCCGCCATGATCTTCTCCGCTCGGCGCTATGTGGTCAGCGCCCTGCTCGTGGCCTTCTTCTGCGCCTGCATGAGCACCGGCGGGGCTTCCGGCATCGGCCTCTTCCTCTTCTATTTCCTGGCCTATCTCTGGAATACCTGGCTGATCAACCGCACCTACTCCCGCCAGGATCTGGTCAAATCCGTCCTGCCCCTCCTAATGGGCCTCTTCGCTCTGTGGATCGGCAGCACATTCCTGCAAGGAGGACCCCATACCCGCTACCTGCCCGAGGCCCTGTCTCTGGTCGCCCACGCCGTCCTCTCCCTGCTGCTCACCGTTGCCCTGGCCCCGGTCATAGAGATGATCTTCAACTATACCACACGTTTCCGCCTTATGGAGTTCCTGAATCTGGAGCAGCCCCTGTTGCGCGAACTCATGCTCAAGGCCCCCGGCACTTACCATCACTCCCTAATCGTCTCCAATATGGTGGAAGCCGGAGCCAAGGCAGTGGGCGCCCACAGCCTGCTGGCCAAGGTGGCCGCCCTGTACCACGACATCGGCAAAATATCCAAAGCCGCCTATTTCATTGAAAATCAAAACACCGAGGACAATCCCCACGACAAACTCGCTCCATCCATGAGCGCCCTGATCCTCATCTCCCATGTGAAACAGGGGGTGGAACTGGCCGCCCAGGCGCACCTGGGAAGAGAAGTCATAGACATCATCCGCCAGCACCACGGCACCCGCATTATCCGCTATTTTTACCGGAAGGCGCTGCAGCAGACGGATACCGTTCCGCCCAAGGAAGAGGATTTTTCCTATCCCGGCCCCCGGCCCCAATCCAGCGTGGCCGCCCTGGTCATGCTGGCCGATGCCGTGGAGGCCTCCAGCCGCACTCTGGAGGAACCCACCCCCCACCGCTTGCGCCAGCATATCGCCGCCATTATCAAGGACATTTACAGCACCGGCCAGTTGGACGAAACGGAGCTGACCTTCCGGGACATGGACAAACTGACCGACACCTTCAGCAATGTCCTGCGCGGCATCTTTCACCACCGCATCGCCTACGCCGACAAACCCGAATCCCCCAGGGCGCTCACCCCGCCGGAAAATCCCTCTACCCGGACGGCGGAAGCCATCCCCTCTCCTGCCCCTGCTCCGGGCCAGTGGGCGCCACTCCAGCCCGCCTCGGAGCGGGAGGATTTCAACGGGATCTTTCTCCCGCCTTCCACCCCTGCCCGGCAGGACTCGGCCTGAACAGCAGCCGTAACCGGAGAAAGCGCCGCCGCTATGCCTGTTGACATCCTGTCCTCTCCCCCGGCCGGGATCTGGAAACTCCCACTTGCCCGCCCGGAACTGCGTTCCGCTCTGGACGCCATGCTGGCGGCCGCCGGCAGCTCCGGCTCCTCTATGGAACTTCTTCTGGCGGGCGATGCTCTCATGGAGGAACTGAACCGGACTCACCTGGGCAGCGCCTGCCCCACCAATATTCTGGCATTCCCCGGCGCCTCCCGGTCCTTGCGGCCGCCGGGGCCGCGGCCCGGGAAGACCGCTCCGGGGCTGGAAAACCTCAGGGAAGCGCCTCCGGAGCATTTTCCTCCCGCAAGAATGCTGGGCAGCCTGGTTCTGGCGCCGGAGGCCGTGCGCCGCGAATGCTTCCTGTACGGCCAGGAAGCGGCCGGACATACCCTGCGCCTCCTGGCCCACGGCCTGGCCCATCTTCTGGGTCTGGACCACGGACCTGACCTGGACAGGCTGACGGCCCTGCTGGAAAAGTCCGCCCGGCAAAATACGCTTCCTGGCTTGCGCATGCCCTGCTCCTGATAAAAACCGCCATTTCGTTGGCAATCCAACATATTTGTCCATTGCAGCCGACCAGTACCATGTACCACTTAAAACTGCGTTTTAAGCGGTAAGATCGTTGCGCCGAAAAGCGTGGTTTTCGGCTTGCTCCGCCGCCTGCAGCGGCGCGCCGGGCTTAAAGCCCGGCGTTAGTACGCTGTAAATTTATCCGCAATTTTAAATATTACAGCGTACTAGAGCAGTTCAACTTTTTCAAAGTCAAACTGCTCTAAATCCGAATAAGAAGGCAGGGCAGAACGATGAAACGTAAAATTATTGAGATTGACCATTACAAGTGCAACGGCTGCGGACTATGCGCCGAAGCCTGTCATGAAGGGGCCATCGGAATGGTAGACGGCAAAGCGCGACTGACGCGTGACGATTACTGCGATGGGCTTGGGAACTGTCTGCCCGTCTGCCCGACAGGGGCGATTGCTTTTGCTGAGCGCGAGGCGGCGGACTATAACGAAGAGGAGGTTAAGAAACATTTGGAAATAAAACTACAGGAACAAGCGCCCCACGGCGGTTGCCCCGGCTCTGACGCCCACAGCGTTCACAGGGAAAACGTCTCGGCTTCGGCGCAAGCGGCGGGCGGGGCAAGTGAACTGCGGCAATGGCCTGTTCAAATTAAACTCGTACCTGTGAACGCGCCGTACTTTGAGAAGGCGAATTTGCTTGTCGCCGCCGACTGCGCCGCTTACGCGAGAGCAAACTTCCACACGGAATATATGCGCGGAAAAATCACGCTCATCGGCTGCCCGAAACTTGACGGGGTGGATTACAGCAAAAAACTGACGGAAATTATGGCGGGCAACAACATTAAATCGCTGACTGTCGTGCGTATGGAAGTGCCCTGCTGCGGCGGTATTGAACAAGCGGCGAGCAGCGCCCTGAAAAATTCAGGCAAGTTTGTTCCAGGGCAGGTTGTCACGCTCACTACTGACGGCAACGTCAAAGAGAGTCAGCAACCCTGACCTGTTCCGGCATTTTTGGGTCAGGTCACTGGTCCCAATCCGGCACGATCTTCCTTCTTCCATTTTTCGGCCTGGTCAACTCGTAGCTTTCAGCAATCATTTCCCTTACGGCGCCATCCGGAACAGTGCCGTCCAGAATCACGCTGTTCCAGGGTAAAAAACAGCCTGAATGCTTACTTGGCCAGGACATTGTCGCAAAACCACTGATACGTTGTCCGGAGGCCGGCATCCAGATCAATCCTGGCTTTCCATCCCATTCCGTTGATCTTGCCCACATCCAGAAGCTTTTGCGGCGCGCCGTCCTTTTTGGCGGGATCAGCGCTGATGCATCCCTTGAAACCCACCACCCCGGCCACTGCTCGGGCCAGATTCATGACGGACAGATCCCGGCCGCAACCCACATTGATATGTCCGGCAGCGGAATAATTCCGCATCAGAAAAACCAGGGCCTCCGCCAGATCGTCCACATACAGGAACTCCCGCCGCGGCGTGCCCGTTCCCCAGATGACCACGGACAAATCCCCGGACGTCTGCGCTTCATGAAAGCGCCGGATCAGCGCGGGCAGCACATGGCTGTTTTCCGGGTGGAAATTGTCTCCGGGACCGTATACGTTGGTCGGCATGGCGGCAATGGCGTCAAAACCATACTGCCTGCGATAGGCCTGGCACATCTTGAGTCCCGCAATCTTCGCAATGGCGTACCATTCATTTGTCGGCTCCAGCGGGCCGGTAAGCAGATATTCCTCCTTGATGGGCTGCTGGCACAGCCTGGGGTAAATACAGGAGGAACCCAGAAACAGCAGCTTGGCGCAGCCGTTCCGGTATGCGGCGTCAATTACGTTGCTCTGGATGAGCAGATTGTCGCGGATAAAGTCCGCCGGATATGCCTCGTTGGCGTGGATGCCTCCCACCTTGGCCGCGGCGAGAAATACATATTCCGGATGCTCTTGGGCGAAAAAAACATCCACGGCCCGCTGCTCGCGCAAATCCAGTTCCAGGCGCGGACGCAACACGAGGTTGGTAAAACCCTGAGCCTGCAAGGCGCGCACAATGGCGCCACCCACAAGCCCCCGGTGTCCGGCCACAAAAATACGGCTATCCTGCTGCATTTTACAATTTTTATCCATTATTCCAGTATCTTGTGGACATCAAAACCGGCCTGTATACACAGGCTGTCGCGGCGGGCCTGCGAGAAATCCTCCTCAACCATCTCCCGGACTAGTTCCTCAAAACAGACCTCCGGCTCCCAGCCAAGCATTGCTCTGGCCTTGGCCGCGTCTCCCAGCAGGGTATTCACTTCCGTGGGCCGAAAGTAGCGCGGATCGATCCGGACAATCACGTTCCCGGGTTTCAGCAGGGGGTTTGAAACGATGGCTTTCAGCGTTTCTTCAACAAGAATATCCTTCGTGGCGGAGGTTTCACCGCGCATCTGCCGGAGCAGTAAATCCAACAATATTTTTTTATCAAAGGAAACTACCACGCCGGTCTCGTCTGTTCCCGTTCCTGTCCAGTCCAGGGTCAGGCCGAGATTGCGGGCGGCCGCGGCAATGAATGCCCGCACAGAATGCTGCTCTCCTGTGGCAATTACGAAGTCCTCGGGTTTTTCCTGGCGGAGCATCAGCCACATCATGCGCACATAGTCGCGGGCGTGGCCCCAGTCGCGCAAGGCGTTGAGGTTGCCCATGTACAGGCAGTCCTCCAGTCCGAGCGCGATGCGGGGAAGCGCCCGGGTGATCTTGCGGGTGACGAAGGTTTCACCGCGCCAGGGCGATTCGTGGTTGAACAGAATACCGTTGCAGGCGTAAATTCCGTAAGCTTCCCGGTAATTAACCGTTATCCAGTAGCCGTACAGCTTGGCGCAAGCATAAGGGGAACGGGGGTAAAAAGGCGTTGTTTCCTTTTGCGGCGTTTCCCGGACAAGGCCATACAGTTCGGAGGTGGATGCCTGGTAGATGCGGGTTTTACTTTGCAGCCCCAGAAGGCGTACCGCTTCCAGAATGCGCAGGGTACCCAGCGCGTCCACATCGGCGGTATATTCGGGCTCTTCAAAAGAAACCTGCACATGGCTCTGCGCGCCAAGATTATAAATTTCATCAGGCTGGATTTTCTGTACCAGGCGGATGATATTTGTGCTGTCCGTCAGGTCGCCGTAGTGCAGAAAGAAGCGCTTGTCCGGCGTATGCGCGCCCTGATAAATAGCATCCACACGCTGGGTGTTAAACAGGGAGGAGCGGCGCTTGACGCCGTGAACCTCATAGCCTTTGTTCAGCAGAAAGCGGGCTAGATAAGCGCCATCCTGGCCGGTAATGCCCGTGATCAAAGCCTTTTTCATGTATCTTGTCCCCTGACGGGGCCTTTCCGGAAAATGCGTCCGGCAATGCCTCCCGGAGCAGGGAGGTTGCGCTTTGAGCCTGCTCCGTGCGGGCCATATATACCGCATCCCATACCACGCCCAGGGAGCGTTGTAAAAAGGTTTCACGCCAATCCGGCGGCGCGCCGCCGATTCCGGCCGGTGTTTCCGCTGCACCGCGCAAGGCTCTTCAGGGTCTGACGGCCGGCGTGACTTGCAGCGGTAGATCTTGCCGCCGGGAGGCTTGACGGAACAACCTGCCTTGTGCGAGTGCAGGGAAAACAAAAGAGAAATGCCATGTCCATCACGGATCCCGCGCGGCTGACGCCTATTTCCTCCCTGGACGAGGCGGAGCGCCTTTTTCCGGAACGGGATCTGCCTTCCGGGGCGGAAGTTGTCCGCATTGCCCCCAGCCCCACTGGCTTTCCCCATATAGGCACAGCTATGCAGGCAGTGATAAATGCCGCTCTGGCCCGCAAATCCGGAGGCGTCTTTCTGCTGCGCATCGAAGATACGGACAGAGCCCGCCTGGTCCCCGGGGCGGAGGAGGCCATTCATCAAGCCCTGCGCTGGCTGGGCGTGGTTCCCGACGAAGGCCCCGGCCCGGGAGGCGCGTACGGCCCCTACCGGCAGAGCGAACGCCTGTCCCTCTATGCCCTGGCCGCCCGCTCCCTGGTGGCCGGCAACCTGGCCTACCACTGTTTCTGCCCGGCCGAACGCCTCGCTGCCGTACGCGAGGGTCAAATCCGCGCCGGGGAAAATCCCCGCTACGACCGCTTCTGCCTCGGACTGAAGCCAGAAGAGGTGGAGGCGCGCCACAGGGCCGGAGAAAAAAGCGTCATACGCTTCCGCGTTCCCGAAGGCGCGGAGATTGTCTTCCGCGACGAGGTCCGGGGCGACATCTCCTTTTCCTCTGAAGCTCTGGACGACTCCATCCTGCTGAAGGCCGACGGCTTTCCCACATACCATCTGGCCGTTGTGGTGGACGATCACTTCATGCGCGTAACCACAGTGGTCCGGGGGGAGGAGTGGATTTCCTCCACACCAAAGCACGTCCTGCTGTACCGGGCCTTCGGCTGGAAACATCCCCGATTCCTGCATACCGTTATCCTGCGGGACGAGCAGCGGCGCAAACTCTCGAAAAGAAGCGGTCACATCTCCATCCGCTGGTTCCGCTCCCGGGGATACCTGCCCGAAGGCTTCAGAAACTTCCTGACCCGCATCCTCTGGGCTCACCCTGGGGAAAAGGATGTCTACGACTTTTCCGAATTCATTGAGCTCTTCTCCGTACAGGCCCTGCCGCGCACCGGCCCCATAGTGGACCTCAGGCTGCTGGACTTCATCAACGGAAAGTACCTGAGCCGGCTCTCCCCGGCGGAAATGCGCCGCGGCTTTCTTGCCTACCTGGACTTTCTGGACCAGCCGGCGGAAGAACAGATCGCGGGACTGGACTTCCTCCCTCCGCCGCAGGCGCGCCATGCCCTGGGACAGGATCTGGAAAACGACGCCGCTTTTGCCGAACAGGTTTTCGCCCTGGAACCGGAGCGCAACCGTAAATTTTCCGATGTCTTTGGCAATAACGGATTTTTTTTCCCCTCCGCCTTTACTCCAGCCGCGCCGGAGAGCCTATTGCGCCACTGTCCGGATGCCGGCCTGGCGCGAGGAATCCTGTGCGCCCTGCTGGAAGGCGAAATCTGCCGGCCCTCCCCCGAGGACTGGGACGCGGCCTTGCGCAAGGTCGCGGAGGAATTCGGAGTCAAGCCCAAAGCCCTGTTCATGCTGTTGCGTCTGGCCGTGACCGGCCTGGAAAAGACCCCGCCCCTGCACAACATTCTCCTTGTGTTGGGTAATGAGCTGGCGCGCAAAAGAGTGGCCGGGGCTCTTGCCTCACTGCCGGCTTAACCCAAAAGATCCATGCGCATCATCACCCATCCGGACCGACTTCCCGCATCCTCTGTCTCCCTTGCGCGTGGCTGCATTCTTACAGTGGGCAATTTTGACGGTGTTCACCTGGGCCACCAGTCTCTCCTGCGCCGCACAGCGGAAAAAGCCCTTGCGGCCTGCCTGCCCGCGATTGCCGTAACCTTCGACCCCCACCCCCTGCGCGTCATCCAGGGCGCCGCCGCCCCTCCGCTGCTCATGTCCCTGCCGCGTAAACTCCGCCTGCTTGATGCTCTGGGCATGGACCTCGCCCTTGTTCTATCCTTCAGCGCCGAAGTCGCCGCCTCGCCTCCGGAGGATTTTGTCCGCGACATCTTTTCCCATGCCCTCCACGCCAGGGAACTGATCATCGGCTATGATTACGCCTTCGGCCGCAACCGGCGCGGCAATGCGGATCTCCTCGCCAGCCTCGGCGGACAGTACGGTTTTACCTTGGAACAACTGGATCCTGTTTTTTTTGACGGGGCCATTGTCAGCTCCACCCGCATCCGTAACGCCCTTCTCGCCGGTGACCCCGCCGCCGCCGCCCGGCTTCTGGGGCGGCCCCACTACGCGGAAGGCATGGTCATGCACGGCAGCCATAGAGGCGGTCCCCTCCTGGGCTTCCCCACAGCCAACATAATGCCTTCCAAGGATTTTCTCCTGCCCATGCCTGGAGTGTACGCCGTCTTAGCCACCTTGGAAGACGGCTCACCTACGCGCCAGGGAGTGGCCAATGTAGGCAGAAACCCCACCTTCGGGCGCGAATCCTTCCATCTGGAGGCCCACCTTCTGGATCTGGACCGCGATCTGTACGACCAGCGTCTGGGAATTCACTTTATCCGACGTCTGCGCGACGAGCGCAGATTCCCATCCGTCCCCGAACTCATGGAGCAGATCCGCCGGGACGCAGCTCAGGCCCGCGAAATCCTGGAAAACCTCCCCCCGGAGGAGATGCCTTTATAACGATTCTCTTCCGGCCGGCAAAGCCCACTTCTCCCAATTAGTTTTCTGTGGCGGATGCGACCGGGACATGATATTCCCTCGGACCTATGAAACCCATACTCCTTCTTATCACAGCGGCCATGTGGCTGATTGCGGGCACGTCTTTCGGGGCCTCGCGGGAAAGCGCCGCTCCTGCGCCCCAAAATGCGGACTCCCGGCCATCCGCGGGAACGGCGGAAGAAAAACCCTCCTCTGCCTCAGAAGAGACGCCGCAAGCGCCCCTCCCTCTCACCGACCAGGAACAGGAATTTCTCCAGACCGCCGCCCGGGCGGAAAGCGGCGACGCCATGTCCATGCTGCGCATGGGCAATTTTTATGAACAAGGCATAGTGGCGCCGCGCCATTACCGCAAGGCGCGGGAATGGTATGAAAAGGCGGCGGACGCAGGGCTGGCTGAAGGATATTACAATGCCGGAGTCTGCTACGAAATAGGCCTGGGCACGGCAGACGACATGCAAAAGGCGGTGGTCAATTTTCAGCAGGCCGCCTCACGCGGCCTGCCCCAGGCCCTGTACAAAATGGCCATTTTGTACCGGACAGGCAACGGCATCCCCCAAGATGACGCCAAGGCAGTGGAATACTTGACTCTTGCAGCCGATGCCGGAAACGCCTTTGCCGCCATCGATCTGGGAGCCATTTACACCCACGGTTCCCTGAACCGGAAACAGAATCTCCCCCTGGCTCTGAACCTGTTCCTCCGGGCGGCGGAACAGGGGTATCCCGAAGCCATGAAAAACATCGCCGTTCTTTACAAGAACGGCTTCAAGGATAAGCCCGACCCTGTCAATGCCTTCAAGTGGTATAGCATTTCCCGGCAATCCGGTTACTCCTCCGGCGACCTTGCCGGGGTCATGGACGTCCTGCGGGCCGTCATGACCCCGGATCAGGTTCTGGAAGCGGAAACAGCCGCCGCGCAATGGCTGGCCGCCAGCCGCAAGGCCCCCGCCGGAGGCTCCCCCCTCCGGCCCTGACTGATCCCCGCCGGGCGAAGCCGGACCGCAAAAAGGGGATAAGCCGCGCAAGCTGTATTGCATTTCAGCGTGACCTCCTGTCGCGCTGATACCAAGTTATAACCAGATTGGTCGCAACTCGGCAGCAAAAAAATGGCATAAGCGCTAAGCCCGGCGTTCCCACAACCGCATTTCTCTCATCTTTTTCCTGCGCTCCCGTTGCAGGGATTTGCAAACCAAGGGCGTGCCCTTTTTATATCCGCAATGATCCCTGTATGTTTTGGGGGAAAATCCGTGTATGGCCAGGTGTTTTTTAGTCAAAAGCTTAAAGGATTTTCCGCAGACGACGCAGATAATGGACTTCTCCCGGATAGCTTTGCCGGAGTCCAGCACGGACGCTATCCCTTCCGGCACGGCCACGCCTGCCTCAATGTCCCTGATGCCCTGCGCAAGCCTAAGAATCATGGCGCTGATTTCCTCTTCTGTCATTGTGCGCACACCGGCCTGGGCTTTGACTATTTCCAAAGCTTCCCTGAAATGATTTTCCATCATTTGTCTTCTCCTTATCCTACCTGAAAAAGTTACACCCGCTCACGGCGCTCGGCGGAAACCGCTTATTCCCGTCCGGAAGAATTCCGCTCCGCGTGTGGTTAGTCAATTTTCCCATTATCCTCACTTTTTACCTTTTGGCAACACCTCTTTTGTTTTTTTCTCCAAAGCTCCTTACATCCGGACCGGAAAAGCCGGATCGGCCCAAGCCGCCGGACTTTGCAGCGGCCGGGAAAAGCATCCAGACAGCGGAAGAAAGCCCTGGCGACATTGCGGACGCGTGTCCACGCCGGTTTGGGAGGGGAAACGCCTTGAATAGTCCCCGAAGCGGCGAAATTCCCCCCAGTAAGGAATTGTCTAGTAATAATCTTGACAAATTGACTGCACTGTGTTGTCGTGTCAGCTATGCTACACACCGATGTGAATGCGCTGCAAATGCGTATCAAAACCGTACTTCCG
>JAISMK010000135.1 GCA_031276785.1 Desulfovibrio sp.
CGCAATGCCACGGACGGGAAATTCCAGAATATTTCCCTGGTGGCGGCTTCACGCATGGCGGAAGTTCTCGGCGTGGAATTGAGTTATCTTCTGGCGGTAGCCAAGGCGGACGCGCTCCGGGCCTTGAAAAAAGAGGGAGCAACGGACGGATAAGGCGCGCGGCCTCCGGAATTTTCGATCACGGGCTTGCCTTTGGCGGAGAAAGGGCCTATAAGAAAAAAGAAAGTGCCGGAAGTGCTATCAACACTCCGACCCCCGGCGCGGGAGATTTTCGGGCATCCCCTCCGGTTATGCGGTTGAACTACATTTCCCGATGGAAAGACCCCCAACGGTTATACCCACTGTTGGGGGCCGCTTTTTTCCATCGGGACAGCCTCAGCTCATGAACTTACGATGAGCCTGCCGACCAGACGAGTAAGAGCGCCCCACAGGGCTGCTTTTACCGCCAGCCAGAACAAGCGTTTCGCCCGTCTGTTTCTGACGATACGCCTCCTTGACTCTCCCGACGCCATCCTTGCGGACTCTCGAAGAGGATGCCCCGTTTTTGTCCCTTGCGGGATAGGCAAGCCATACTCTTCCCGTACATAAAAATCAAGCTGTATTCTTCGTGATGAAACAGCTTAGGCCGTTTTTCATCCAGGCCCGGCTATGCGCCGAAAGACAACGGAATCTGGCGCTTCAATGCATAAAAATCATGCTGCTATTTGAATTTTTCAAGGAAATTTTTGTATGTAAAACCAATATGAAAAATCTCAAGGTAGGCCGAGGTAGGCAACCGCAATTTTCATACAGCCTTGTATAATACCTATTTTTTAGGTAATACTGGCCGTATGTCTGTAGCGTCGGAACAAGGACGCGAGGAGAGATCGGCCATGCCCATCAAGATATCGCTGACGGATGAAGAACAGGAATTTGTGCGGACACTGGCCGAAAAACTCCCGCCTGTCATAGCCCGTAAACAGATCGACAGATTTTTGGGCGGAGTTGTCGCGCCGCAGACCTTGTGCAATGCCGACCACAAGGGGGAAGGGCCGGAGATCGCCTATATGATAGGCCGATCCGTTGCCTATTTCACCATCCCGCTTCTTGAATGGATCTTGAAAAACCTTGGCGTTACAAAACTGAAACGGCAGCACGGAGCCAACATGCTCAATTTGATGGACAAAATATCCAGCCGCCGACCTTCACCTTGTCAATATACAAGCATTCTGTTATGTTCCGCCACATGCCTTGGCTGTGAAAACTGTATGCAACGGCGTGTGCAAAAGTATGCCCAATATGCCCAAAGTGACCCGGCGAACTATTTTTTCATCGGCTTGATTCTTGGGTATTTTCTTGGGTATCTAAAAATATTTTCTCCAGCAAAACAATTTTATATCAACGTGTTATAGTGCTTTAATGTATTCGGAAAGGCATCAATTCTCGCCAGGAGCAGTGGCGCCCCCCGGCGCTTGGCAAGCGTCCGCGGGTTTCGGGGGGCGGCCGAAAAGCGCGGCGATGAGGATGCTTACTTCGTAAAGCAGCAGCATGGGGCCGGCCATGAGCAATTGGGAAAATACATCCGGGGGGGTCAGGACGGCGGCCACGATAAAAATGATCAGCACCGCGTAGCGCCGTATCCGGCGCATCCCCAAGGCCGAAATCAAACCCAGGCGGGACAGGAAAAAGGAGACCAGAGGCATTTCAAAAACCAGGCCAAAGGGCACAAGGAGGTGCAAGACAAAGGAAAGGTATTCATGCAGGGTGGGCATGGCCTGGACGGTGTCCGTAGTATAGCTCATGAACAGTTCAAAGGCCAGGGGGAACACCAGAAAAAAGCAGAAGGCCCCGCCGCCTAGGAAGCAGATGGCGGATACGGCGGCCAGGGGGAGCAGAAAGGCCTTTTCCTCCCTGTACAGTCCGGGGGCGACAAAGGCCCATATCTGGTAGAAAATGAGCGGGCTGGCGGCGAACAAACCGGCAAGGAAGGCCGTTTTCATATAGGTGAAAAACGCCTCCGGCACGGAGGTGTAAATCAGCTTGCTGGAAATGGGCAGAACCTTGAGCAGGGGGATGAGCAAAAGGTCATAAATTTCTTTGCCGAATGGATAGGCGGCAAGAAAGCCGGCCAGGGCCAGAAGGAAAATACGGATCAGGCGCCGGCGCAGTTCCGCCAGGTGATCGCGCAGAGGCATGCCGGCCTGTCCGCCCCCCTCTTCCTCCTCTTCCTCCTCTTCTCCCGCCGCTCCGCTGGCGTTGACTTTTTCCGGCGCTGCCGGTTCCCCTTCCGGGCGATCTCTTTCCCGTTTTTCTTCCGGGCGCTCCCCGGCGGCCTCCGGCAGGAGGCCCGGAGCTGGGGGCGGGCTGGGCTGAGTCCGACTTTCCTTCACGGGCGGCCGCCTTGCATGGGCGGAAATGGCGCTCCGGCGCGGGAATTACTTTCCTCTCCGCCTGTTGCCTGAGCCTGCTCCGCGCAAAAGGGAGCTGGCTGCGCAGAAGGTTCAGGCCCGGAGGCGACGCCAAGCCCCTCCCCATCCGGGGACGCCTCCCTGGCCGGGGTTTTTCCCCTTTTCTTCGAGACGGCGGCTTTGGGCGGGGGATCCGCCAGCTCAAAGTTGATGGTCCGTTGAAATTCCGTGTTTATGCGGCGCAAATCCGACATCACCCGGGTAACGGTCCGGATGACCTTGGGCAGATGTTCCGGACCGAGTACCAGAACAGCGACAACAACGATGACCAGAAATTCATAGGTGCCGATGCCGAGCATGAAGCGCTATTCCCATTCGATGGTGCTGGGGGGTTTGGAAGAGATGTCGTACACCACTCTGTTGACTCCCCGAACCTCGCTGATGATGCGGCTGGAAATGGCCGCCAGTACCTCCGACGGCAGGCGGGTCCAGTTGGCGGTCATGGCGTCAATACTGTCCACCACCCGCAGGGCCACCACATGCTCATAGGTGCGGTCATCGCCCATCACCCCCACAGTGCGCAGGGGCAGGAGGACGGCAAAGCCCTGCCAGATTTTGCGATCCCAGCCGCTGGCGGCAAGCTCCTGCTGCACTACATGGTCCGCCGCCCGAAGTATGTCCAGACGCTCCCGCGTAACCGGACCCAGAAGGCGCACAGCCAGACCGGGACCGGGAAAGGGCTGGCGCTGGACCACTTCTTCCGGCAGCCCCAGTTCCAGGCCCAAAACCCTGACTTCATCCTTAAAAAGCTCGCGCAGGGGCTCAACCAGTTGCAGTTGCATCGTTTCCGGCAGGCCGCCCACATTGTGGTGGCTCTTGATGACCACGCCCTTGGCCGAGTGGGATTCAATGACATCCGGATAGATGGTTCCCTGCCCCAGGAAACGCACTCCGGGGATGTCTCCGGCCTCGCTTTCAAAAACCTCTATGAAAGCGCGGCCGATGATCTTGCGTTTGTGCTCAGGCTCCTCCTCCCCGGCCAGCCGGTCCAGAAAAAGTCTCTCCGCTCGGACATGGTGCAGATTCAGGCCTGGCATGTGCCGCCGGAACAAGGCCGCCACCTCTTCTCCCTCGTTCAGACGCAACAGCCCGTGGTCCACAAAGATGCAATGGAGCCGCTCCCCTACGGCCCTGTGCAGCAGGGCCGCCGCCACAGTGGAATCCACCCCTCCGGACAGGGCCATGACCACTCCGCTATCCCCCACCCTGTCCCGTATTTCTCCAAGAGCCCGGGAGACGAAGGAGGCCATGCACCAGTCCGGGCGCAGCCCGGCAATGTCAAAAAGGAAGTTGCGCAAGATTCGGACGCCGTTCTGGGTGTGATGAACCTCGGGATGGAATTGCACCGCATACAGGCCCCTGCTCTCATCCGCCATGGCGGCGATGTCCAGGGCCGGAGTGCGGGCG
>JAISMK010000077.1 GCA_031276785.1 Desulfovibrio sp.
GAAACCACGCTCCACGTCACCGTGTATCCGTCCAAGGGATCGCCGCTCTTATCCACTACTTTGGCCGTCAGAGAGGCCGTGGCATACCCGCTGGTGAAACTGCCTACGCTGGCGGTTACGCTGATCAGGCTGGACGCGCTCCCGTTCAGAGTAAAGGTCTGTTCGTTGTCCCCGGCCCGTACGGTCACGGACACCTCCCCGTCCACGGGCAGGGCGTATTCGTCAAGCTCCACCAGAAATTCGCCCCGCCCGTCCGTGACGTAGCTTCCGGCGTTATGCTCCGGCGCGGGGGCAAGGCACGTTTGCGAGGCCGTCACCAGCACCGTCTGCCCGGCCATGACCTCGTCAAAGCCGTCCAGCACCCGGAAGCGGAAGAGATTCTTCCCGGCCGGCCCGAGATATTCTATGCGGTAGCTGTTCTTGGCCCGGTATTCCAGGATGATCCGGTTCTCCCGGTCCACAAACTCATGCCGGGAGCCGGACACGGTGCGCAGTTCCGCCACCTTGGAAGGCTTTATCTGATCTTCAAAGGGCATCCCGAAATGGTAGGTGAAGCTCAGCCCGAACTCCGTGTCCGTTTCCCCCAGCTCGGTGCGGCGCTGGTTGATGAAGCCGGACGCCAGCGGAACGGGCGTGTATTCCAGGCCGTAGGACCAGACCTTGGGGTCTTTTTCCAGATTCCGGTGCCCGAACATGCCCACATGGTCGCCGAACCACTGCGTATAGGCGCCGGAAAGCGCCACGTTGCGGTAAAAGGGCAGATAGGCTTTCACCCTGGCGTCCCATCCTTCGGCCGGGCGTTCCTCAATGAAGCGGCTGTCGAAGTCGTAGGAGCCTTTCCAGCCGGAGAGCGGGAAATAATAGTTGGAGGCGACGCGCAGCCAGTCGTACTGCGCTTCCAGGCCCAGGCCGCCGCGCTGGTGGGAGCGGGTGAAGTCGTTGTCTAAAAAGGCGTTGTAGCCGAGCATCCAGTCCCCGGAATCCTCCTCCGTGGCATGGGGAAACCACCTCTGCCCCAGGCCGAAGTTGCCGATCCAGCGGTCATGGCCGTCATCCTCGCCGCCCGAAACAGCCATGCTCCGCGCCCCGATCTGCGTGAAGATGGTCGTGTATTGCGAATCATAGAACGGCAGGAGCGCGTCCCCCTCGCCCTGAAAATGCCCGTCCCCGTCGATGGTGAAATTCAACCGGGCGCGCCCTCCGTCCACCAGGGAGGAAATGCCGGCCTCGCCCATGCTGTTCAGGAAACCGGCGCCCCAATTCAGGCCGCGGTCTATCGCCATGTTGAAGGGGTCGAAGTCGCCGGGTTCGCGGGAATAGCCGTTCTGCCCGGTGAGGCGCCCGCCGCGCGTCGGATCGTCACGGCCCCACAGGTCGTGGAGCATTCCGTCATACAGATCGCGGTATTGATTGAAACCGGGGCCGAAGCCCGCGCCGTTCAGGCCGGACTGCATGTAGGTTCCGGCTCTCTGGCCCCGGTCGGACGGGCCGGACGTTCCGGCCGTGCCGCCGGCCCGGCGGGCCGTGCCGTCCTGGTGGAAGCCCAGGCCCTCATCAAGGGAGCCGTCCACCCCGCGCCGGGGCGCAAGGCCGGGAACGCCCGCGAAACCGGCGGCGTAGTTGAACAGCGTTTCGGTCACGGACTGGGGGCGCGGGGAGTCATGCGGATTGCCTCCGGCGGGCCTTGGCTCCGCCCGCGCCGCATCTTCAGCGGCCGGCGGAAACGCGCAAATCAATAAGCAGACTGTGAACAGGAATACTTTACCTGAAAAACCACATCCGCAATATACTTTTGCGCTGTTCATGACCGCTCCCGCTCTCTTGACGGTGGACGCCAGCACGCTGCAAAATAAAACGCGAGCTAAGGAATCGATAAAATATGTCCGAATAAGGGGGACCACCTCTGTTCAATAATGGAACGAGTAAACCGCTCCGCAATGATTTGCAAGCGAATCATTGCGGAGCGGCTCAACTTTTTTAAGGAAACGCTGATTTATTCCGTTTGGACCGCGTTGCTCGTTCTTTTTGCAAAGGGGCGGGACGGAAGAGTCCAGCCCCTTTGCAAAAAGAATTCGCGCCTTGCCAAGCGTAAAATGCTCCAGGGCAAAGGAGGAATGCGAATCAGGCCGGCCTGTCCAGAACGCGGCAGTTGACCGCCTCGGCGAGATGCGCCGTGGCCAGGGCCTCGCTGCCCTCCAGATCGGCTATGGTCCGGGCGATGCGCAAAATGCGGGTATAGGCGCGGGCGGAGAGGCCCAGGGCGTCCACGGCCCCCCGTAAAAAAGCGTGGCTTTCCTTGCCCAGGCGGCAGTGTGTTTCCAAAGCCCGCCCGGACAAGTCGGCATTGGCGCGAAAAGGGGTTTGGGCGTAGCGTTCCGCCTGGACCGCGCGGGCGGCGCGGACGGCGGCGCGCATGTCGGCGGAGGAGCGGCCGGTCAGCCCGGCGGCAAGATCGCCGTAGGGCACGGCGGGGACTTCCACATGCAGGTCAATCCGGTCCAGCAGGGGCCCGGACAGGCGGGCGCGGTAGCGCTTGATGTCCGCCGGGGAGCAGACGCACGTCCTCCGGGCGTCGGTCAGATAGCCGCAGGGACAGGGATTCATGGCGGCCACGAGCATGAACTCCGCCGGATAGGTGACGGACTGGGCGGCCCTGGCCACTGTGACGGCGCCGTGTTCCAGAGGCTGGCGCAGGGCTTCCAGGGTGCGCTTGCGGAACTCCGGCAGCTCATCCAGAAAAAGGACGCCCCGGTGGGCCAGGGAAATTTCGCCCGGCCGGGGGTATGTGCCGCCGCCCACCAGGCCGTATTCGGAAATGGTGTGATGGGGGGCGCGGAAGGGACGCTCCCGGATCAGCCCCTGTCCGGGAGACAACAGTCCGGCCACGCTGTAAATCTTCGTCACTTCCAGGGATTCGTCAAAGCGCAGGGGAGGCAGAACCGAGGGCATGCGGCGGGAGATCATCGTCTTGCCGCTGCCCGGCGGGCCCAGGAGCAGGAGATTGTGGTTGCCGGCGGCGGCGATCTCCACAGCCCGCTTGGCCTGTTCCTGGCCTTTCACCTCCAGGAAGTCCGGGCCGAAGACATCTTCTCCGGCCTCCGCCTCCGCCCGGGGGCCGGAGGGAACCGGGAGCAGCGCCTCCGTCCCGGCCAGAAAGGCGGCCACCTGGGCCAGACGGGAGGCGGCGAAAACAGGAATGCCTTCCACCACCGAGGCTTCCCGGGCATTGTCCGCGGGTATGAGCAGGCCGCGCCCGCCGGAGGCGCGGGCCAGGATGGCCAGGGGCAGGATGCCCGGCACCGGCCGGATCTCGCCGGTCAGGGAAAGCTCTCCCCCCAGGAAGAATCCCCGCGCGGCATCCTCCGGGATCAGCCCGGCGGCTGTCAGCAGGCTCACGGCCAGAGGGAGATCGAAGGCCGAACTGGTCTTTTTGACGTCCGCCGGCGCCAGATTGACGGTGATGCGGGCCGGGGGCAGGGAAAAGCCGCTGTTGCGCAGGGCGGCGAAAACACGGTCGCGCGACTCGCGCACCACTGCCTCGGCCAGGCCGACAAGGGTAAAGGCGGGCAGGCCGCCGCGGGCATAGTCCACTTCTATGGTTACAGGGAAGGCGTCCACGCCGCGCAGAGCGCCGCAGGCAACGCGGGAAATCACGCCCCGCGCCCGCCCGCCCGCCTGCGCGCCCTGGCCAGCCCGAGTTCCATAAGCCGGGTCAGGCCGTCGGCAAAGGAAATGCCCAGAGCCTTCCATTCCTTGGGCAGGAGGCTGGCCTCCGTCATGCCGGGCAGGGTGTTGACTTCCAGAATCACGGGGTCCTCGCCGTCCTTGACTATAAAATCCACCCGGCTATATCCGGAGATGCCCAGAGCGCGGTGCGCGAGCAGGGAGAGTTCCTGCACCCTGCGCCCGAGGCCCGGCGGAACGGGGGCCGGGCAGAGTTCCAGAGAGCCTCCCGGAGAGTATTTGCTGTGGTAGTCAAAAACGCCGTCGGCGCTGGCGGGTTTGATCAGGATAGGGGGCAGGGCCATGGGCGCCTCGTCGTCGGGATCTAGCGGGCCGGCCTCCAGAAAGACGCCGTCCGGGGGCATCTTTTGAGAGCCCAGAAGGCCCATGACGCCGCAGGTCATCTCCAGGCCGCTGACGGCCGGCTCCACCAGCAGGACTCCGCTCACGGCGAAAAGACGGTCCAGGGCCGCTTCCAGATCGCCGGGGAGCGCGATTTTTTCCATATTCAAGGTGGAGCCGCCGGTATTGTCCTTGACGAACAGGGGATAGGGCAGATCCAGGGAGACGCCGGGAGCGGGCCTGGAGGTCAGCAGCCGCCAGTCGGCGGTGGGCAGGCCGGCCATGCGGAACACGGATTTCGCCGCCGCCTTGTTCAAGGCCAGCATGGAGGCGGCCGGGGAAGCCCCCTGATAGGGGCAGCGCGCCCGCTCCAGAACGGCCTGGATCAAGCCGTCTTCCCCCGGCGCGCCGTGCAGGTTGATGAAGGCGAAGTCGCTGGCCCCGGCTCTGGCCGGCAGTTCCTCCAGGGAAAGGGCCGGATCCAGGAAGGACACGGCGTGCCCCAGGGAGGCGAGAGTATCCCGGATAACCTGGCCCCCGGCCAGGGACACCGGGCGCTCAGAGGACCAGCCGCCGGCAATGAGCAGTATATTCACGCAGGTTCACCCCCAGGCGGCGGGAAAGCGCCGCTTCAATCCTTTTGCCCTGATCGTGGGCGGAGGAAATGCGCGCCCTGGCCGCTTCCGTCGTGCCATAGCGGCCCAGCAGATCCCGAAAGCGATCCTCCAGGCTCACATAGCCATCGTGCCGGACGCGCTTGTCGGCATAAATCAGGGCCAGGGGCAGGAACGTTTCGGCGGAGATTTCCTCTTTCCAGGGCCAATGCACATGAAACAGAACAGCCTGGGCAATGGGGGCGTTCATGGTTTCCCGCATGACCCAGGCGGCCCCCATTTGGGAATGGCTGCCCCCATGCACAATGCAATAGCCCTTGGCCAGATCGTGCAGCAGGCCCGCGGCATAGGCGGCGTCCGGCTCCGCCTCCCGGCTGTGGCCCAGGTGGACGACGCCGGCGGCCAGATCCGCCACCAGCCGGCTGTGGCGGCGGATGTGCCCGGGCATGCGGTAGCGTTCCCAGAGAGCGAGGCAGTCTTCCTCCCGGGGGATGAAGGTTGTCTCCTCGTGCCGCCGGGCCGCCCGCAGCAGAGGCAGAGGGGGCAGATCCCCCATGGCTCCCAGGCCCTCGGTGCAGATGGGGCCGAAGGCCTGGAAGGGGCCGCGGGCGGCGCAAGCCGGGGCCGGGGGATCGGGCGGGGCCTCGGCTTCGCCCGGGAGGTGGATGCCGGGGTCAAAAAGGACCATCCCGCCCGGAGAGGCCAGCCCAAGACAGGGCAAAGAACCGGAGGGGGGGCCGCCGGTCCCGGGGGAGCCTTCCCTCCGGCGGGCCGGAGCCTGCCCGCCGCCGTCGCGCCTGAGCGTTTTCGGGGTCATCGTCCTCCCTGCGTTTCCGGGCCGGAGCGGCCGCCGCCGTTAAGCAAGCATTTCAAGCGTAAAATGCTTAGAGCAGTTTAACTTTGAAAAGTTGGACTGCTCTGCAAGGATTTGCTCGCAACTCCTTGCCGCGAAATGCTTGTAGGCGGGCTTTGCCCGCCGTTAAGCAAGCATTTCAAGCGTAAAATGCTCTAGCGATGGTCGCGGCCGCCGCGCTCCCGTCCGCCCCGCTCCCGCTCTCCCCGCTGGCCCCGGGAGTCGCCCCGCCCGCGATCTCCGCGCTCGCGGGGCGGGCGGGAGGGACGGGCCGTGTCTTCCGGATTCCAGGCCATTCCCTGATTCTCCTGCAGCACAACCCGGCGCGAGGCGCGGACGCGGTCGCCGTTGATCTCTATGACCTTCACGGGAATCACGTCGCCCAGCCGGACAACGTCCTCCACCCGCTCCACCCGGTCAAGGGCCAGTTGGGAAATGTGGACCAGGGCCTCCAGGTTGGGCGAGAGTTCCACGATGCAGCCCATATCAAGCAGCTTGATGACTTTGGCCTCATAATTTTTGCCCAGTTCCGCCCTCTGGTCGTAAAGGAGCACCAGTTCCCGCGCCTTTTCCAGAGCGTCCAGAGTGGGGGCGAAAATGGCCACCTTGCCGGAATCGTCAATATCCACGGAAGCGCCGGTCTCCGCGGTAATGGCCTTGATGTTTTTGCCGCCGGGGCCGATGATCAGGCGGATGACCTCCGGATTCACCTCCACCAGGGTGTGCTGGGGGGCATGGCGGGACAGCTCGGCGCGGGGGGCGGGCAGGGCCTTGGCCATTTCCGAAAGAATATGCAGGCGGGCCACCTTGGCCTGTTCCAGGGCGCTGGCCATGATGGCCGGGGAAATTCCGGCCACCTTGATGTCCATCTGCACGGCGGTTACGCCGTCGGCCGTGCCGGCAATCTTGAAATCCATGTCTCCCAGGGCGTCCTCATCCCCCAGAATATCCGTGAGGACGATGAATTCCTCCCCCTCTTTGATCAGCCCCATGGCAATGCCGGCCACCGGAGCCTTCAGGGGCACGCCCGCGTCCATAAGGGCCAGGCAGCCGCCGCAGACGGCGGCCATGCTGGAAGAACCGTTGGACTCCAGAGTTTCCGCCACCACCCGGATAGTGAAGGGGAAGGATTCGTCCAGGGGCAGGACCGGACGCAACGCCTTTTCCGCCAGCGCCCCATGGCCTATTTCCCGGCGGGAAACGCGCACGGGCTTGACTTCGCCCACGCAGAAGGGCGGAAAGTTGTAATGGAGCATGAATTTTTTGGTCAGCCCCCCCACCAGGGAGTCCATGCGCTGCTCATCCGTGGAACTGCCCAGGGTGGTGGCCACCAGAGACTTTGTTTCCCCCCGGGCGAAAATGGCCGACCCGTGGGTTCTGGGCAGCGGGCTGAGTTCTATGAGGATGGGACGCACCGCCCTGGTGTCGCGGCCGTCAATGCGCAGGCCTTCCCTGCGGATGCGCTCCCGGACAATGGACTTCTCCAGTTCTCCCAGAATCTCCCCCAAAGCGGCCTGGGCCTCGGCGGAACCGGCATAGGGGGAGTCCGCCGCGGCAAGGGCGGCGGCGGCCTTTTCCCTGACGGACTTTTTGGCTTCCTTGCGCCGCATTTTCTCCGGGATGGCCAAAGCGGCCTTGAAGTCCTCCAGAACGGCCCCCGCCAGAAAATTTTTCACCCCGCTCAGGTCCGGAGACGCTTTGAGCGGCTTTTTGGCCTTGCCCGCAAGGCGCGTCAGTTCGGTCTGGGCCTCGATCAGGGGCTGCATTTCGGCGTGCGCCCAAGCCAGGGCCTCGGCCACCACCTTCTCGGGAACAAAGAGAGCCTCGCCCTCCACCATGACCACGGCCTCCTTTGAGGCGGCGATCACAAAGTTCAGATCGCTGTTTTTAAGATCCGTCAGAGTGGGATTCAGAACAAAGGCGCCGTTGACGCGGCCCACGCGCGCCCCGGCCACAGGGCCGGAAAAGGGAATGGAGGACAGGGACAGGGCCAGGGAGGCCCCGGTTACGGCCAGCACATCAGGATCATTTTCCTGGTCGGCGGAGAGGACCGAGGCCAGCACCTGGACCTCGTCCCGAAAACCCTTTGGAAACAACGGCCGCACGGGCCTGTCGATGAGGCGGGACACCAGGGTCTCCCGCTCCGAGGGCCGGCCGATTTCCCGGCGGAAAAAGCTGCCGGGGATGCGGCCCGCGGCATACATTCTTTCCGTATATTCCACCGTCAACGGGAAAAAGCCCAGATCCCGCTCCAGAGGCTGGCTGCAGGCGGTGACCATGACCACGGTTTCGCCGCTCTGCATCCAGACGGCCCCATCGGCCTGGTTGGCAATGCGGCCGGCCTCCATGATGATGACCTTCCCGCCCACGGTCGCGCTCACGCGCGTATTGGCAAAAACACTCATAACACACTCCTTGAAGGGGCGTCCGGGGAAAAAAGCCCTTCGGCCTTCTTTGCCGGGAAGCTCCTTCTCTCTTTTTTTGGTCGGGGCGCCATTGCCCCCGGCGCCGCGCAAAAAAATCCTGGGGAGGCGCGCCTCCCCAGGATGGATCAGCAGCTATTTGCGAAGTCCCAGTTTGTCAATAATCGCCCGGTACCTTTGAACATCTGTTTTTTTCAGATAATTCAATAAATTGCGCCTGCGGCCCACCAGTTTGAGCAGGCCCTGGCGGGAATGGAAATCCTTGGTATGGGTCTTGAAATGAGAGGCCAGATCCTGGATCCGGGCTGAGAGCAGAGCAATCTGCACCTCGGGCGAACCGGTGTCTCCCTCGTGTTTGGCGTGGGTGTCAATCACGGCCTTTTTTTGTTCCGCATTCATTACCACAGCGCGAACCTCCAAAAGTTGGGAAACGCGGAGCGGGGCTCTACGGTTCCTGGTTCCACAGCCCCCGCGTAACGGTCCACCAGAGAGCGCCATCCTTATGGACGATCCTGGCCAGGGCCAGGGGATCGCCGGCGGGCGCCAGCAGCAGAAGCCTGTTCCCCGGGGCGGAATATTCCTCCGCCAGCCTGGCCGGGTCGTGGGCCAGCGGCCTGCCCTGGCGCGCCAGCCCGGCCTCTTCAGGACCAAGCGGCACCCGGGGCCAGTGGGGCAGGGCGCCGGCCATGCCCGTCACCTTCAGGGCGAACCCTTCCGGCTCGCGCAGCACTTCTTCCAGGGAATGGGCCGCGGACAACGGGTAGGGATGGCTGTACTCCCGGACGAGTTCCGTCAGCACGGCGCCGCACCCCAGTCGGTTCCCCAAGCTGTGGGCCAGGGACCGTATATAGGTGCCGGACGTGCAGACCACCCGGAAGCGAATATGCGCGGGGCCGACCAGTTCGGCCTCTACGCTGAAAACCGTCACGGTCTTTTTTTTGACCGGGACGGGAACTCCTTTGCGGGCAAGGGCGTACAGGGGCCTGCCTTCATGCTTGGCCGCCGAAAAGGCCGGAACGTCCTGTTCCGTGACGCCCCGCAGCGAGGCGAAGGCGCCGTCCAGCTCCGCCCTGGTGATGTGCTCCGCCGGGCTGCGGGACAGAACACGTCCTTCCGCGTCCCAGGTGTCGGTGGTCACCCCCAGCAGAATGCTCCCGGAATACACCTTCCGGCTGTCCGCGTCCATGAGAAAGGCGGACAGTTTGGTCGCCTGTCCCAGCAGAACCACCAGCACACCCTCGGCCATGGGATCCAGCGTGCCGGCGTGGCCGATTTTGCTCTGCCCCAGCTCGCGCCGGATCCGGCCAAGACACCAGGCGGAGGAAGGCCCCCGGGGCTTGCGCAGCACCAGGATGCCGTTCTGCTGCGGCACAGCCGGGCGGCCGCCGGCCGCGCCCTGCGCCTGTATTCCGTCCTTCGCCATTTTGCCCGCTCTGTTTACGCTAAAAACCGCCGTCCGTCCACCGCGGACAGGAGCGCCCTTCCCGGCGGCAATCCGGCGTCAGAGCATGGTCTTCAAGCAGTCCAGCACGATGCCGGCCAGGGCCTCGGGAGCCATGTCCACCTCAGCCCCGGCGGCGTTCCGGTGCCCGCCGCCGCCGAAACGGGCGGCGATCTTCTGCGTATCCACTCCGGCGCTGCGCAGGCTGAGCTTGCACCGCCCCGGCTCGTCCTCGCGGATGAAAAGAACCACGCGCACGCCCCTTATCTTGCGCAGCCAGGAGGCGTATCCGTCCAGGCTGGATCGCTTCAGGCCCAGCTCCCGCAGGTAGACCGCCGGGACAATGCTGCAGGCCACCGCGCCGTTCAGATGCAGGGTAACTTCGCTCCACAGCCTGCCCCACAGGCGCATCCGTTCCATGCTCCAGGTGTTTTCGTATTTTTCCGTGAACTCGGCGACCCGCAGGCCATTGCTGACAATACGCCCCGCCATGGCGAAAATTTCCGCGTCGGTGCTGGCAAAGCTGAAATTACCCGTGTCGGCCACCAGGGACAGGTACACGG
Source organism: Desulfovibrio sp. (assembly GCA_031276785.1). Classification (GTDB taxonomy): domain Bacteria; phylum Desulfobacterota; class Desulfovibrionia; order Desulfovibrionales; family Desulfovibrionaceae; genus Frigididesulfovibrio. The sequence goes on from JAISMK010000077.1 coordinate 9,960, forward strand.
CCCAGCCCAGATCCCCGGCCAGGGGAATGCCCAGATGCTCCGCCAGAAGCCCCAGCATCGCTCCGGTGGCCGCATAGCTGGAATCCGCCCAGTTGTGGTCGCCGAAAAGGGTGTTGTCCGGATGGTGGTCAATATTGAGGGTGGCCGCCAGTTCCCAGCCCGGGGCCGGGGCGGCGCGATTCTTAAAGAAGGATTCCAGCGCGCCGGTGCGGCGGGCATCTCCGCAGTCCACGGCCACGGCCAGATCCGGCGTCCAACCCGCCAGATCGCCCAGCGCGCGGACCCAGGGACAGGGCAGAGGCAGAAAGGAGAGAAATTCCGGAAGGCCGGTCCCCAAAAACAGGCGGCAGTCGCAGCCTTTGGCGGCGGCCACTGGGGCCGCCGCCGCCGCCGCGCCGATGGCGTCGCCATCCGGGTTGACATGGGTGGCCACAAGAACGCGCCGCCGGCCCTCCAGGGCGCAGGCGGCCTCCGCCAAAGAATTCTTCATATCCGGAACTCCGTATTTCCCCCGAGCGAAATTTGTCTGGTACCATATACCACTTAAAACTGCGTTTTAAGTGGCAAGATCGCTGCGCCGAAAAGCGTGGTTTTCGGCTCGCTCCGCCGCCTGCAGCGGCGCTCCGGGCTTAAAGCCCGGCGTTAGTACGCTGTAAATTTATCCGCAATTTAAAATGTTACAGCGTACTAGAGCGGTCCAACTTTTCAAAGTTAAACCGCTTTAAGGCAAATCCGCGCCCTGGATGGAAATTTCGCTGTAGACCATCTCTTCGGCGCAGACGGCTTCCATCATGGACAGGCATTTGTTCAGCCGGCTTTCCAGATGGCGCCTGTCGTTGCTGACGGAAACCACGGCCAGACAGAGCCTGGACATGTCGTCCTCCGACTCCACCTCCGCCACGGCGACGTTAAAACGGCCCCGGACTTTCTGCTTCAGGCTGTTCGCCACCCGCCGCTTGCCCTTGAGGGATTCGTTTCCGTGCAGATGAAATTCCACGCCCAGAATGCCCGTAAACATACAGCCGCCCGCCGCTACAGGAGGACGCGGCCCGAACAAGAGGCCGGGCGCGCCCCGCCGCCGCCCGGATCTCTACAGAGATGCCGCTTCCTCCACTGTCTCGAAAATTTCCAGCACGTCTCCGGATTTGAGATCGCTGTAATTCTCCAGAACAATGCCGCATTCGTACCCTTTGGCCACCTCGCGCACGTCGTCCTTGAAGCGGCGCAGGGAGGCGATTTTCCCGGTGTGGATGACAACGCCGTCGCGCAGAAGGCGGCTCTGCGCGCCGCGCGGCACCTTGCCCTCGGACACATGGCAGCCGGCCACCACGCCCACCTTGGGCACGGAAAAGATCTCCCGCACCGCGGCGGATCCCAGGAAAACCTCGCGGGAAACCGGCGCCAGCATTCCTTCCATGGCGCTTTTGATCTCTTCCACCAGCTTGTAGATGATGTCGTAGAAGCGGATATCGACTTTTTCGCGCTCCGCCAGTTCTTTGGCCTTGGCCGTGGGCCGGACGTTGAAGCCGATGATGATGGCCTCGGAGGCGGAGGCCAGGAGGACATCCGATTCGGAAACCGCCCCGGCCCCGCCGTGAATGACGTTAATGCGCGCCTTTTCCGTGGAGAGCTTGTGCAGGGCCTCGGCAATGGCCTCCAGGGAACCCTGCACATCGCATTTGATCACCAGATTCAGCACCTCGGCCTCCGCGCTGCCGGCCCGATGGGCCAGGAAGGTTTCCAGGGTGACTCTGGACTCCTTGGCCAGTTCCCGCTCCCGCTGTTTCAGGGCGCGGGCCTCGGCAATGCGGCGGGCGGCTTTTTCGTCCGCCAGACAGATGAATTCCTCGCCGGCCTCGGGCACGCCTTCAAAGCCCTGGACCTCCACGGGAGTGGAAGGCCCGGCCTCCTTGACCTTTTTGCCCTGGTCGTCGAACATGGCCCGCACCCGGCCGGCGTGCACGCCGCAGACAAAGGCGTCCCCCAGGCGCAGGGTCCCTTCCTGAATGAGAACCGTGCCCAGGGAACCCCGCCCCTTGTCCAGCCTGGCCTCGACGATGTGCCCCCGGGCGGGCTTTCCGGGATTGGCCTTGAGTTCCAGAATGTCCGCCTGCAGGGCCAGGAGTTCCAGCAGGTCGTCCAGCCCCTGGCGGGTTTTGGCCGAAACATGGGAAAAGGTGGTGTCTCCGCCCCAATCCTCGGCCACCAGGCCCTGGTCGGCCAGCTCACGCTTCACCCGGTCCGGGTTGGCCCCCTCCTTGTCCATCTTGTTCACAGCCACCATGATGGGCACCCCGGCCGCCCGGGCATGGTTGATGGCCTCCCTGGTCTGTTCCATGACCCCGTCATCCGCCGCCACCACCAGAACGACAATATCCGTGACCTCGGCCCCGCGCGCCCGCATGGCGGTAAAAGCCTCATGGCCTGGGGTGTCCAGAAAGACGATCTCGCCCTTTTTGGTGGTCACCTTATAGGCCCCGATATGCTGGGTAATGCCGCCGGCCTCCCCCGTGGCCACGGAGGATTTGCGGATGGCGTCCAGAAGGGAGGTCTTGCCGTGATCCACGTGGCCCATGATGGTCGCCACAGGCGGGCGGGCGACCAGATCTTCCGGCCTGTCCTTTTCCTGGGCGATCGCCAGGATCTCCCGCTCGCTGAAGCCCACCTTCTCAACTTCATAGCCGAATTCAGCCGCCACCAGGGCGGCGGTGTCCGCGTCCAGGGACTGGTTGATGGTGGCCATGCTCCCCAGGCCGAGGAGGATCCGGATGATCTCGCCGGACTTGATCTGCATCTGGTGGGCCAGATCGGCCACGCGGATCACTTCGTCCACCCGGATCTTCCGCTTGGCGGCCTTGAGCGGCTGCGTGCCTCCCAAGGCGGGGATTTCGCGCGTCTTTTTGGGTTTGCCCCGGCGGGCGGTCTTGCTCCAGCCGGCCTCCGCATCCCCGGAGCGCTCGCGTATCTCGTTAAAATCCACAGTTCTGCGAGTTCTCTGGCGCCTTTTGCGCCCCTGGTCCCCTTCCGTCGGGCCTCCGGGAAAACCGGGCGCGGCAGGCGGACGCGGCCCTCCAAAGCCGGGGCGGAAATCCGCTCCCGCGCCCTGGCCGCCGGGACGGGCGGGACGGGAGGCATCCGGGCGGGGGCGGTAGCCCGCGGCGGCCCGTCCGGCCGGGCGGTCCGCGGGACGGCCGGGCTGCCCCGCCTCAGGCCGGGAAATAACCCGGACCTGGACGGAGGAGCGATCTCCGCCCCCATCCTCTCCCTCTCCTTGATCCTGCTTATGGGCCAGAGCCGGGGCCGAGGAAACGGTCCGCCCCTCCGCGTTGCGCTCCGGTTCGGCGGAAAAGGCCACCGGCCGGACGAAGCGGGCGGATTTTCGGGGCGGGGAGGCGGCTTCCGCGGCCGGCGGAGGGGGCGGGGTTCCGGCCGCGGGCTGCTCCGGCTCTGCCGTGGAGGGGGCGGAAGGTTCCGGCTCGGCCGGGGGAGGAGCGGCAGGCTCCGGCCCGGCCGCCTCTTCCGGGCGCCGGACCACGCGGGCGGAGGATCTTTCGGGCCGCGGCCGGGGGGCCTTTACCTCCTGGTCCGGGCCGGCAGGAGTGGCGGGAGAAGCCTCCCCGGCCGCAAGCGCCGGGGCGGCGGGGGGAGCCTCCTGGGCCTCCGGCCGGCTGCCCTGTCTGCGCCTGCGGACAATGACTTCCTGCTTCTCCGGAAGGCTGGGGGGGGCGAAATGGGCGCGCAGGCGGGCGGCATCCGCATCGGAAAGGCTGCTGGCCGCCACCTTGGCGGCTGCCACCCCGCTTTC
>JAISMK010000084.1 GCA_031276785.1 Desulfovibrio sp.
GCACTGATTAAATGGATTTCGGAAACGCTGAGTTTTTTCGTTTGGCAAGGCGCGAGTTTTTTTGCATAGGGGCTGGACTCTTCCGTCCTGCCCCTATGCAAAAAAAACGAGCAACGCAGTCCAAACGGAATAAATCAGTGTTTCCTTAAATGTTCTAATTGCCATACGCCTTAAGGGAGAACTGCCATGGACATCATCGGTAAAATCGAACAGGAACATCTGCGCCTGGATTTGCCCCGCTTCAAACCCGGAGATACCGTGAAGGTACACATGCGCATTCTGGAAGGCGAAAAGGAAAGGATCCAGGTTTTTCAGGGCAACGTTATCCGTTTGCGCAAGGGCGCCACCGGCAGCACTTTCACAGTGCGCAAGATATCCGACGGTGTGGGCGTGGAGCGCATTTTCCCCCTCAATTCCCCCTTCATTGAAACCGTGGAAGTGGTTTCCGAAGGTCGCGTCCGCCGTAGCCGTCTTTACTACCTGCGCGGCCTCAAGGGCAAGGCGGCCCGCATCCGGCCGAAGAACAGATTCCAGACCAAGGCCAGGGAACAGCAAGCTGGAGGGGATGAACATTGAAGCGGTTTTATTCCGCCTCCGGCGACAGGCTCAAGGGAGCCATGCCCCGGAGAGAATGAACATTGAAAATGCTCCTGACCCGGGTCCGGAAAACCCGACCCGGTTTGCGGGCAGGAAAGACAGGCCATGTCCGTCAGTATTCGCAAGGGGATTTTGCAGTTCGTCTTTTCCGGAGCCTATATGAAGCGCTGGAATGACAAACTGCGTCCGGTGGAACTGATCGAGATCGACAAGCAGGCGCACAAGATGATTGTGGCCTGGATGCTCTGCCGTCTATCCGGCCGGAGCCTGCCCTGCGAGGATCGCCTGGCCTTGGAGGAAGCGGTGGTGGAAGGCGGTATTTTTGACTATCTTTTCCGCCTTGTGATTACTGACATAAAGCCGCCCGTCCTGTACCGCATCAAGGACAATCCGGAACATTACCGTCAGTTGGCCGACTGGGCCAAGGCCGAGGCAGAGCCCCATGTGCGCCCTTTGGGAGATGGATTCTGGGAGCGTTTCTGCGGGGCGGTGGATCAGCCCAAGCCCCGGGGAACGGCGGCGGAGATTCTGGCCGCGGCCCACCAGTATGCCAGCGCCTGGGAATTCCGGATCCTTGCGGGCCTGAACACTGCTTTTGATGATGAAACAAGAGAGATTGGCCGGAGTTTCGTCAGGGAAATTTCCAGTTGCCGGCATCTGCCGGGGGTGGAGGATCTGCTCTTGGCCCTGGGGCGGGATCTTGGCCCGGAGCAGTATTCTTCCGGGACAGACCTGCCAGTTCTTGCAAAAATAGCCAATCTTTGCGGCCAGTTGCGTTTTCAGAAACGCTGGTCCCAGACTCCGCGCATTCCAGAGACATCGGTTATGGGGCACATGTTTATTGTGGCCTGTTACGCCTATTTTTTCAGCCTGGCTCTGGGCGCCTGCCGGGCGCGGCGGGTGAACAATTTTTTCCTCGGCCTGTTCCATGATCTGCCGGAACTCCTCACCCGGGACATTATCTCTCCGGTGAAGAAATCCTCCGAGCGTCTGGCCGGACTGATCCGTTCCTATGAGCGCGATGAGCTGTCCCGGCGGATCTTATGCCCTTTGCGGGAACATGGCCATTCAGACATCGTGGATCGCCTTTCCTATTATCTGGGGCTGGAAGGAGGCTCGGAATTTGCTAACTGTATCAGGGAGAACGGCCTTTGCCGTGAAATATCCTTTGCAGACCTGCATGCCGGCCACAACGAGGATCGTTTTGATCCCAAAGACGGCGAAGCGGTCAAGATATGTGATATTCTGGCCGCCTATATTGAAGCCTATACGGCCATGCGCAACGGCATTACCTCCGACCACATCCAGCAGGCCTTCTGGCGTATGCGCGAACAGAACGCCAGACGGGTTCTGGGGCCTCTGCACATCGGACCGCTGTTCACGGATTTTGACTGATTAGAGCAGTTTAACTTTTAAAAGTTTGACTGCTATAATGTGAAAATACTCTGGATTGTCAGCGGAGGAGTCTGTGGCAGGGGCCGGAAGTAGCGAATTGGAAGACGCGAGTCTGGTCCGGGAGGAGTATGTTCTGTCCGCCGAGCCGGAGACTGTTCTCTGGGGACGTCTGCCCCACCGGGGTTCCCGGGCCGTGCTTGCGGTTCCCTCAGGGAGTATTGTCACTTTTGACACGCTGTCGCAGGAAGGCCTGCTGGAGGATCAGGGCGGAGATCCCGTCCGTTTTTTTGCCCGGTTCGGCATTTCTGCGGCGGATGTGCCGGAGGAGGCCATCGCTCTTGCGGCGGCGGCCTTGCCGCATGACGTTAACCTGGACGGCCCGCATCTCATTCTGGGCCCGGTGCGGGTGGAAGGCGCCGGGCCGGGTGATGTTCTGAAGGTGGAGGTGCTGTGCCTGGAGCCGCGATCATCTTACGGGATCATCTCCCAGCGTCACGGCAGGGGCGTTCTGGCGGGTGAATTCCCAGAGGTCTCCGGGCCAGGCCGGGACGCCGCCTGTCCCGGACAGTACGAGGCCCTTTCCTTTTGCGCCTCGGTGGGCAAGAGAGAAGGGCGCTGGTACGGTTTTATGATGGACGGGGGCAGGGAAATCCATTTTCCCCTGCACCCTTTCCTCGGTCTGATGGGAGTGACTCCGGATACTGAAGATAGCTGGAATTCCGTGCCCCCGGCCCGCATCGGCGGCAATATGGATATTCCGGAACTTGGCGCCGGGTCCACCCTGTATCTTCCCGTGGAAGTGGAAGGGGCCGGATTTTACGCCGGGGACCCCCATCTGCGGCAGGGCTGCGGCGAGGTCGCCCTGACGGCCCTTGAGGGTTCTTTGCGCGCCACCCTAAGGCTGACAGCAATTCCCCAAGGATCAATCGCAGTTCCCCGCCTGGGCGGCAAGACCTTTGCCTTCCCCTTTGCCGAAACGGAAAGGCACTGGATCCCTATCGGGTTGCACGAAGATCTGGATGAGGCTCTGAAGATGTCCGTGCGCGCTTCCGTGGCCTTTCTATCCGCTCAGTTGGGTCTGGACCGCGGGCGGGCTTACGCCTACCTAAGTGCGGCGGTTGACTATATTGTCTCCCAGGCGGTGGACAGGACCAAGGGTATTCACGCCCTGGTGCCGAAGGCGGATTTTCTGGATTGTGTGCGGCCGGAACTGGAAATAGGGAAGGAGTTTCTGCCGGTGGAAACCCGGAACGGAGCCTTTTTCGTGCCCGCGCGGCGGGTGTGCGCTGCCCTCGGGCTGCGCTGCTCCTGGAACAAGGGTCTTTTCCGGACGGAGTCTCCCGCGGGGATGATCCTTATGCGGGCGGATTCCCGGCGGTGCGATATCGGTCGGGAAAGAGTTTCCCTGGACATGGCGCCCGGTGAGGGAGGGGAGGGTCTTATGCTGCCGGCAGCCGCCCTCCGGTCAATCTTTGGCCTGTGCGTCAACTGGTCCACCGAGGGGCGCCGTATCGTAGGCAGGGCCTGTCTGCTGCCCCCATCTGACCGGCCGCGCCCGCGCCGGCCTCAGCTTTCGTAATAGGAACGCAATACCTGGCTCCTTACGGGATGGCGGAGCTTGCGCAGAGCCTTGGCCTCGATCTGGCGGATGCGCTCGCGGGTCACGTTGAAGAGCTTGCCCACCTCCTCCAGAGTGTGGTCGGACTTTTCACCTATGCCGAAGCGTTTGCGCAAAACCTGCTCCTCACGGGGGGTGAGGTCGGCCAGCAGCAGGGCGATCTGTTCGGAAAGCTTGGTGTTGACCACTTCCTCAGCCGGAGCCACAGCTTTTTTGTCCTCAATGAAGTCTCCCAGACTGGAGTCTTCCTCATCGCCGATGGGGGTTTCCAGAGAGATGGGCTCTTTCGCGATTTTAAGAACTTTTTTGACCTTGTCCAGAGGATAGTCCATGCGTTCGGCAATTTCTTCCGGTGTGGGGTCGCGCCCCAGCTCCTGCACCAGGTAGCGGGAGGTGCGGATGAGCTTGTTGATGGTTTCAATCATATGCACGGGAATGCGGATGGTGCGGGCCTGATCGGCTATGGCGCGGGTGATGGCCTGGCGGATCCACCAGGTGGCGTAGGTGGAGAACTTGTAGCCGCGCTGGTATTCAAATTTGTCCACGGCCTTCATGAGGCCTATATTGCCTTCCTGAATGAGATCCAGGAATTGTAAGCCCCTATTGGTGTATTTTTTGGCAATGGACACCACCAGGCGCAGGTTGGAACGTATAAGTTCCTGCTTTGCGCGCATGGCGGCATTGTTGCCGCGTTTTATGCGCCAGAGTACCTCTTCCAGGTCGTTGACGTTGTGGCAGCATTTTTCCTGGATGCGGGTTAGAATTTCTATCTTCCCCATGATCATTTCTTTGAAGGAAAAAAATTCATCCACGGAGAGATCCAAGGTTTCGGCGGCGGCCGCCGGGCTGATGAGGCGCTCGTCCAACTGCTTGAAAAACTCTACTATTTCCGTCTGGGTGCGGCCTGTGACGAGGATGTAGGCGGAAAGATCCCGTTGGCAATTGTGCATCTGACGCACATAATCTTCTACGGTTTCAATAATACGATCAATGAGAGTCTTCTCCAACTTAATATCACGCAGACGAACGACAATTTTTTCTTTATAGTTGATAATATCTTTCTGTAATGCGGCAACACGACGGTCCAAAGTGCAGCACTCATCCAAACGATGATAGAGTTTGCGCTTTTTACTATAAGTTTGCTTAATTTCGTCCAAAAGAAGGATAACTCGCTGACGCTGGTTCATCTCATCTTCACTCTGATCATCTTCCTCAATAGTCTTGACAACATCTTTGAGTTTGATGCGATTATGCTTGAGATCTTCCCCAACGTTAATGAGTTCTTCAACGGCAACAGGAACTTCAACCAGAGCATAGAGGACATCCTGTTCGCCGGTTTCTATCTTTTTGGCAATCCGTACCTCGCCTTCGCGGTCCAGAAGGGGCACGGCGCCCATTTCGCGCAGGTACATACGCACCGGGTCGGTGCTGCGCGAGGAGTAGTCCGCTCCTTCCTCGTCTTCCACCAGATCCAGGGGAGGGTCGGCCACTGGATCTTCTTCCGGTTCGCCGGCTGACACGGCAAGTTTCTTGCCTTCCTTTTCCGAATCTACAATGGCGATTTCCAACTGGTCGAAGATGCCGATGATCTCCTCTACCTGTTCCGGAGAGGAGACTTCGGAGGGCAGAGCCTTGTTGACCTCGTCAAAGGTCAGGAACCCCAAGGATTTGCCCTTGGCGATGAGAACCTTGATTTGTTGGATGTCTTTGATATTACCCATCGGAACTCCAGCGTTTCCTTTTTTGCAACAGGGTTTCATTCAAGGCCTTCAACAGATCCTCTCCGATTCCCTCTCCCGATTCGCCGCCGCGCAGCAGGCGCGAGGCGGCGGCTTCCTGCCGTTCCAGGCAGCGCCGTTCAATGGCGGAACAGATGGCTGCCAATTCTTCTTTCTCATGCTCTCCCGGAGGGGCCGCCATAACCCTGTGCCATCCCCAAAAGTCCTTTTCCATATCGTCCAATTCCGCAAAAATCCTATCCGGCGCGAAGTCCGGATCGCATTTTTCCATTTTTTCCCATAAGGCCGCGGCCCAGTCGCAGGTCAGAACCAGGGCCGCTCCGGCCTCGCGCAGGGCGGGCAGCCGGTGGGGGAAGCGGGCCGCAAAACTTAAGATCGCCCGGTCGAAGGCGTCTTTTTCCATGAAAGGCGCATGATTCGGTCCCGCGCTTCGGGAAGGGCCGCGGGAAGGCAGGGATCTGGCCAGGGCAGGCAGACTCCGGCGTAGCGCTCCCTCGTCAAGATCCAGCCCCTGGCTCAGGCGGGATACATAGCTGGAGAGGATTTCCGGGATTTCCAGACGGGAAAGAAAAACCCTGACCCAATCCAGCGCTTCACGCGGAGCCTGGCCGGAAAGGCAGCGGATGCAGAAGTCCAGGCCGTCCGGGGCAAAGCGGCGGAACTCCTCAAAAGCGTCCCTGCCGCGGCCATGTAGGAGACTGTCAATATCCTCTCCTTCCGGCAGAAGGACAACGGCGCAGGACATCCCTCTGCTCAGGATCATGGCGCAGGCGCGCAGAGCCGCCTTGCGCCCTGGGGGATCGCCGTCGAAGATCATCTCCACCTGGGAACAGAACCCGCTCAGGCGGCGGATCTGTTCTTCCGTAAGGGCGGTGCCCAGAACGCCGCAGGCGTTGGTGTAGCCGAATTGATGCAGAGTGAGGACATCCATGTAGCCTTCGGTGAGAATGGCCGCCTTCTGATCCGCCATGGCCCGCCTGGCCTGAAAAAGCCCGTAGAGATGCTCTCCTTTTTTGTACAGAGGGGAATCAGCGCTGTTAATGTATTTGGGCGCGTCTTCCCCGGCTATGATGCGTCCTCCGAAGGCGATGACCCGGCCGGCCGGGTCTTTGATGGGGAAAATTAGACGTCCGCGAAAACGGTCATAGCCGCCGCGCTCGCCGGGCGCGAGCAATCCGGCCTCAATACCCTGCTGCGGGGAAAAGCCGGCCCGGCGCAGAGCATCGGCTAATCCTTGCCACTGGGGCAAGGCCCAGCCTAGCTCAAAGGCTTCCTGCACAGCCGGTTCGATTTTTCTGGTCTCCAGATAGGCGCGGCAACTCCGCCCGGCATCCCCGGCCAAGTTGCCGCGAAAATGGATGCGGGCAAGGTCGTGCATGCGCAAGGATGCCTTGCGCAGATCGCGCGCCGCCGCCGTCCGGGGATCCGGCCGGGAGTCCTCCAGGGAAATTCCAGCCTCATCGGCCAGGGTTTCCAAAGTTTCCCGAAAGTCCTGGCCGGTAATTCTCCTGTGAAACTCAAAAACATCGCCCGCCGCCCGGCAACCGAAACAGTAAAAAAAACCCTCTTCCTCGTTCACGGAAAAGGAGGGCTTGGTTTCCTGATGGAAAGGGCAGGGGCCGACCCAGCGGCTGCCCACCCGGCGCAGATCCACATAGCGCCGGACAATGTCCAGAATATTAAGGCGGGCCTTGATTTCCCGGATAACGGCAGTCTGGCCCATGCTATTTCAACTCCACAATGGTCATGCCATCGCCGCCGCGATCCTCGGGAGCCAGACGGTATCGGGCAACCGCGGGAAAAGTCCGCAGAAAGGCGTGCAATTCCCGCCGCAAAGCCCCTGTTCCGCGGCCATGCACCACCTCCACCTGATAACGGCTGTGGAGTACGGCGCCGTCGAGAAATTTTTCCAGTTCCCTTACGGCTACATCAGCACGCAAACCGCGTAAGTCAAGATGCAGGGGCAAATTTACCGTAGCCGATCCTGGCTCTCCGACCCAGCCGCCCGCATGCGCCGGGGGGGCCTCCGCTGGAGCGAGATCCGCGGCATCCGCCCACAGGGAAACTCCTTCCAAGTCCAGGCGGACCCGGTTTTTCCGCGTGTCCACCTCCAGCACGGATCCTATGCGTTTCCAAGGGACATGGAGCAGCCGCTGGCGGATATGCACTGCGGCCAGGTCCGCCAGGCCCCGGGCGGGCGGCGCCGTGTCTTCCTGAAGAGGGGCGGCTATGGGGGCACGTAGGCGGGCAAGATCCCGCAGGGCCTGCTTATGGCTGAGGCGGGATGCCTTCCAGTCGTCCAGGATGCGCCGGGCATCGGACTGGATGGAGGCGAACAGACGCTGCCGATCTTTATCCAGGCGGTCCAGCAGGTTCTTGCGGGTTTCTTCCAAGGATCGCCTTTCCCTGTCCAGGGCGGCAAGCTCTTCCTCCCGGGCTACACACAGTCTGTTGAGGCGATCCATGAGTCCCGCGGTGTCCTCGCCGCCGAGCGGGAGATAGTGCCCGGCCCTGACCAGGATTTCCTCAGGCAGGCCGTGCTCGCGGGCTACATCCAGAGCCCGGCTGGCTCCCACCTGGTCATAGGCCAGGAGGAACAGAGGGCGCCTGCTGGCTGGGTCAAAGAGGACGGAAGCCGCGCGCACCGCAGGGGTGGACAGAGCATAGGCCTTGAGCTCCGGGAAATGGGTAGCGGAGCAGACAAAGGCCCCGCGCTCAATGGCGGCGTCCAGAACGGCCTGGGCCAGGGCCGCGCCTTGGGCGGGATCGGTGCCTGCCCCGAATTCATCCAGCAGGATCAGCGTATGCGCGCACAGGTCCGGCCAGATGCGGGCCAGATGGGAGATCTGGGCCGTGAAGGTGGAAAGGTGGTCGTCCAGGCTCTGCTCATCGCCAATGAAGGCGTGGATCCGCAGCCAGGACGGCAGGCGGCTTCCCGATTCCACCGGGACAGGCAGGACGCAACGGCTCATCAGGGCAATCAGGCCCAGAGTCTTGAGGGCCACTGTTTTGCCCCCGGCGTTGCCGCCGCTGATCACCAGGGCCTGTTGGCCGGCAAGCAGTTCCAGAGTGGTGGGAACGACCTTGGCCGGAGGGAGAGAGATAATTTTCTCCTCTTCCCCGCCGCTCTCGCCGGAGATGCGCAGGGCGGCCAGGGTGCGCGCGGCGGAAGGGGATCCGGCCAGAGCCAGAAGGGGATGGCGCGCTCCGCGCAACAGGAAGCCGCTGTCCGCATCCGGCGGCACCATGCGGCCGTCATAACATCCGGCCAGGGCATGGCGGGCTTTCAGCAGATCCACTTCCAGCAGGAAGTCGCGGCAGGCGCGGATGCCCGGCAGTTCCCGCCGCGCGAGGCCGGTGAGAAAGGAAAGGACTTTGCGCTCCTCTTCGCGTTCTTCCTGCTTTAACTCCTGAAGGCGGTTGTTAATCTCCACCAGAAACAGGGGTTCAAAGTAGCAGGTTTCCCCCGTCTGGGAATAGTCGTGGATCACTCCCTGCAGCCGGCCTTTGAAATTGACTTTCAGGGGCAAGACATAACGGTCCGAGGACAGGGCCATGAATGTGTCCTGAAGGTACTGCAGGATATTATACTGTACGGCGAAATCCTTGACTTTGCGGATGCATTGCCGATGCAGGCGGCGCAGTTCGTCCCGTATCCGGAAAAGCTCCGGCGAGGCCTCGTCGCGCAGGAGTCCGTCGTCGGACAGGCAGCGGTTCAGGGCGGACAGGCTTTGCTCCGGCAACGGCAAGGACAGGCACAGTTCCCGCCAGAGGGGCCAGGCGCTGTCCGGACCGCCGGCCAGCATGTCGCCGCGCAGGCTGACGGCCTGGAGGATGGCGTGCCGTACCTCCCACAGCTCTTCCAGAGCCAGGACGGCGGGGGGGAGATGAGCAATCCGGAACAAACCGTCCAGGGAGGCAAAGGGCGTCAGAGGGAGATCGCTCCTCTGGTCCCAGAGGCATCCCTGAAGAAAGAAATCCGTCTTCCGCCGGACATCTTCCAAGTCATCCAGCGGGCGCATCTCCAGACATGCCTTGCGCCCTGATTCTGAAACGGCGAAGGCGGCCAGGTATTCCAAAACCTTCGGCAACTCAAGGGCGTAAAGGGTGTGTGCATACATTAATCTATCCAGGCGTGTCTGCGGCGCCTGTCTCGGCGTCTTTCCGGGCGCCGGGCCGGGTCCGGGATCAGGATGGAGTAGAGGAGGGATGCGCGGCCAGCAGGGCAGCCTTGACAGCGGCGCTGGCCTTTTTGCCTTCCAGACGGGTTTTGTGCGCGGCCGTAAGGCGTTGCATGACCCTGCCCATGTCCTTCAGGCCCGAGGCCCCTACCTCGGCAATGGCGGTCTTTACGGCGCTGTCGAGTTCTTCCCCATCCAGAGGTTTAGGCAGGTAGGAAGACAAAAGGGCGTATTCAGCGGATTCCTTGTTCGCCAGATCCTGGCGTCCGGCGGCAGTGTATTGTTCTACGGAATCCTGGCGCTGTTTGCACTGGCGGGCGATGACGGACAAGACATCCTCTTCCGTGGGAGTACGCATACGCTCAACCTGTAAGTTCTTGAGGGCTGTCCGGAGCAGGCGCAGGACTCCCAGGCGGAGGCTGTCGCCGCTCTTGTAGGCGGTAATGTAGTCCTTATCCAGTTGTTCAAGGAGGTTCATGGCGGTTTTAAGGGTAAGGAGTTGGCTTAGCGCAGAGTATTTTAATTTTGAAAGAAGGGGGCAAAAGCCCCCTTCGGAGCGTCTTTTTCAGAAAACGGCCGGCACAAGCTGCTCAGACCATGCTTAGTTTTCTGATTTTCTTCAGTAGCCGTTTGCGGGCGGCGGCCTTTTTCTTCTTGCGCATTACGCTGGGCTTCTCATAATGCTGGCGCTTCTTCATTTCTGAAAGAATGCCGGCTTTTTCCACCTGCTTTTTGAAACGGCGCAAGGCAATATCAAAGCTGTATTCGTCTTCATTCAGATAGACTCCTGGCAAAAAACTCACCCCCTTTACGCGGTATGCATATATATTGATATACGCGTTAAAAAGCGGCTCTTTTAGAGCCATCCAACTTTGAAAAAGTTGGATGGCAGGGCAAGGATTTGTCTGCAAGTCCTTGCCGTGAGATGGTTCAGGCTGGCTTTGCCAGCCGTTAAGCAACCAGCTCAAAGCTAAACCGCTCTAAAGCATTTCTATTTTGATATTACGAATCAGGCCTGCTTCAGGCTACGACCGCTCCGGCGCTTAACAGCGCTGATAAGGAAATAGGCTGCATCGCCTTTGGCGAAAAACAAGATCCGGCTTCTTGCCGCGTACATGACAAAACCCGCCCCTGCCACCGGGCGGGGAGGCATCTGCCGGGGAGACCCGATGTGTCAGGGCATCAGTGACGGCCGCCGCCCTTGCGCAAATCCCAGAGGGATTTCAGGATTACAAAACCAAGGCCCGAACCGATCACGATGAGGGCGGCATAAAAGGCCCCGAAAAAAATGGCGTGATCCGGCAGGAACCAAGGAATGTCCTGGGGCAGACAACTGTGCAGAGTTTCGCCGTAACGTATCATGGGAGGCCTACTTTACGGTGTCCTTCAGGGTTTTGCCAACGCGGAATTTTACTACCTTGGTGGCCGGAATATTGATGACGGCGCCGGTACGGGGATTGCGTCCTTTGCGCTCCGTGCGGTTCTCCACAGCAAAGGTGCCGAAACCGGTAAGAGTTAGCTTGCCGTCCTTCACCAACTGATCCTGCACGGACGTCAGGAAGGCTCCCAAGGCCTTTTCGGCGGAAACCTTTGTCAGGCCGGCCTTCGCCGCGATTTTATCAACCAAATCAGCTTTTGTCATACCTTCCTCCTCTAAATTCCGTATTGGTTTATGGTGACGGGAATAATCACGGCGGGGGCAGACGAGGACTGTAAGGCTATGTTCTCGCGCACATGCCCGCCAGACTCACACAAAGCATATTTCCCCGGTGCAAGTCAATCTTTTCCTCAAAAAATCCCTGACAAGGACAGGAGATGAAAGGCTTCCACAGTGAGCGCCCCGGGCCGCAGGCCCGGATCAATGTCCAGAGCCTCCAACTGGCGAGTGTCTCCCCCGGCGGCGCGGACCGTTGTTCCAAGTTGTTTGCGCCGCTTTTGAAAACAGGCGTGCAAGGTGCGGGCAAGGGCGGAAGGAGAAAAAGTCTCTATTCCTCCCCTCGCGGGAACAAAGGAAAGCACGGCGGAATCCACCTTGGGCCTTGGGAAAAAGACCTGGGGAGGCACGAAAAACTCCAGCCTCGGCCGGCTAAAGCTCTGCACCCAGACGGAAAGCGCCCCGTAGGCATCCTCCCCAGGGCCGGCGGCCAGACGCACCCCCACCTCCTTCTGAACCATGAAAACCGCCTTCGTCAGTCCCGAAGCCAGGCTCAAAAGATTCCAGATGAGAGGGGAGGCCACATTGTATGGCAGGTTTCCCAAGAACTTCCAAGGCTTGTGGAAGCGCTCCCAAGGAAAGAGCAGGGCGTCCGCCAGGACGACGGACACCTTTCCTTCTCCAGCGCGCATTCTCTCTCCGGCCCAGTGGCGATCCTTTTCCACCAGGACCAGACGGGCCGGGGTCTGCTCCAGAACAATACCGGTCAGGGCGCCAGCGCCGGGGCCGATTTCCAGGATGCTGTCGGCGGGTTGGATCTCCAAGGCGCGCACAATCTTGCCGGCGATATTGGCGTCCTGAAGGAAGTTTTGGCCCAGCGCCCTTTTCGGTCGGGGAGCGCTTTCCCGGGCAAAGGAGGAACGCGCCTCCCCTGTGGGCCTGACCGGACCGGAAGATCGGCGGCCGGCCGTGAAGCTTCTGCCGCGCGCCTCTTTCACAGGGCATCAAAGCGGTCAAAGCGCATGGTCAGTCCCGCACGGCCCTGTGAGGCGGAGCGCAGGGCGGTGGAAAAGCCGAACAGCACGCGTATGGGCGCAAGGGCGCAAATTCGCTTCAGTCCGGCCCGTTCGTCCACCTGGTCAACCTTGGCCCCGCGCGATCCCAAAAGAGAGAGTACGTTACCAAGATAGGCTTCAGGCACGGAGATTTCCACCTGCATAAGCGGCTCCAGCAGGAGGCGCCCTCCCATTTCCAGAGCCTGGCGCAGGGCGGCCTGGGCGGCCATGCGCAGGCCCACAGGGGTGGGCGGCCCGGCAAGGCCCTCCGCCGCAGTCACCCGCACCTCAATATCCTCCAGAGGACAGCCTCCGGGACCGCAACCGCAGGCATCCAGAATCCCCTGTTCCACAGCCTCGGCCCAGAGTCTGGGGCACCTTTCCAGTTCAATGTCCAGATGTACGGCCAGACCCGATCTCCTGGCAGTCGGCCGGACCACAAGGCTGACCCTGCCATAATGGGGCTGTCCTCCCAGTTCCCGGTCAAAGACAGCCGATCCCTCTCCGGCCGAGGCCAGCGTTTCCCGGCAAAGAACCTGAGGATTGCCCACCCGGGGGTTGACCCCGTATTCCCGGCGCATCCTGTCGCGCAGCACCTCAAGATGCAATTCTCCCATGCCGGAGACAACCCTATGGCCCGTGGCCTCGTTCATTTCCACATGCAAAGTGGGATCCTCCAAGGCGAGGCAGGCCAGAGCATCGTCCAGGCGTTCGCCTTCCTCGGCGTTTTTCGGCTCAAAGGCCAGAGCTATGACCGGACGCAGGGAACGGATGTCTTCCAGCAGAAGCCGCTTCCCGCCGCCCACCAGTGTATCGCCGGTGAAAACCTTTTTCAGCCCCTGCAGGGCAACAATGTCTCCTGTGGAGGCTTGCGTCAGTTGTTCCTTCTGCCCGGCATGGAGGCGGTACAGGCGCGTTACCCGTTCCGAGATTCCCTGGCGGGAGTTGAGGAGGCTGTCCCCTTCCCTTATGATGCCGGCATACAGACGGGTGAAGGCCAGTTTGCGCCCGTCAGCCATCATAACCTTGAAGGCCAGGGCGCAGGCGGGGGAATGCGGATCCGCCGGAACAGGCACAAGTTCCCCTGTCTCCTCCCGGGCCAGGGCCGGAGGCAGATCCAGCGGACTGGGAAGGTAGCGGCAAATGGCGTCAAGCACCGGCTGTACTCCTATATTCCGCAAAGCCGAAGCGGCAAAAACAGGGACGCAGCGGCGAGCCAGCACAGCCTTGCGCAGGGCTGCATCCAGCATTCCCGGCGTTGGTGCCCCGCCGGACAGGCAGACCTCCAGCAGGGAGTCATCCTCCTCGGTAAGCACATCCAGCAGGGCATCCCGCCAGGGCGCGGCCAGGGCCGCGTCCTCAGCCACAAAGGGCGATCTCTTCACCTTTCTGCCCTTGCTGGCCTGGTCAAAGATCAACCTTTCTCCGCGGACCAGATCCAGTACGCCGCAAAACCTTTCTTCCTCGCCCAGGGGAATGGTCAGAGCCACCGGACGTTCCCCCAGCCTCTCGCGCAGAGCGCCCAGAACGCCGCTGAAAGAGGCCCCCGGCCGGTCCATTTTGTTCACCACAGCCAGCCGGGGAATGCCGAACCTGTCCGCCTGACGCCATACCGTCTCCGACTGCGGCTCCACTCCGGAAACGGCGCAGAAAATGCCCACCGCCGAGTCCAGAACCCGCAGACACCGTTCCACCTCTATGGTGAAATCCACATGCCCCGGGGT
>JAISMK010000097.1 GCA_031276785.1 Desulfovibrio sp.
AAACCTGCAAGCAACCGAATCCCGCATCTCCGATGTGGACGTGGCCGAGGAAATGACCGAGTTCGTGCGCAGCCAGATTCTTGTCCAAGCCGCCGTTGCCATGCTGGCGCAGGCCAACAGTATACCGCAAATGGCACTGAGCCTGATGCAATAAAGCTGCGTCACCTGCGGCGTCTTCCTTAGAGCAGTCCAACTTTTCAAAGTTAAAATGTTCTAGTATGCTGTACCATTTGAAATTGCGGATAAATTTACAGCGTAATAAGGCCGGGCTTTAAGCCCGGCGCGCCGCTGCAGGCGGCGGAGCAAGCCGAAAACCACGCTTTTCGGCGCAGCGATCTTACCACTTAAAACGCAGTTTTAAGTGGTACATGGTACTAGAGGCTCCCTTATGAAAAATAGCGCGCTGTTGACCGTTCTGCTGGCTGTTTTGGCCGTTCTTCCGCCGCGTCCGGCCTTCTGCGCCAACCCTCCGCCCCCGGAGGTCGCCCGCGCCCTGACCATGCCCGGCTATTGGGAAACCGCCACTCCGGCGCAGGTTCGCGCCCTGGTCGGCAAGTATTCCCTGGCCGGGGTCCGGGCCGAGGTCCGGCACGAACCGGCCTACACCCCGCTGATGCTGGCCGCATGGTCTTCGCCTCACGATGAAATCATTGACTTTCTGATCCGGGCCGGCTGCGCGGTCAACGCTGAAGCCGAGGTACGGAACCAATTTCGGCGTCCGGGGGCCACCGACGAATACGGTGACACTGAGACGGAAGACCTCAGCGCGCCCCTGCACTTCGCCGTACTCAATCCCAGGCCCGCGGTCCTGGCCGCCCTGCTGCGCCACAAGCCGGACCTCGACACACGCGCGGACGCCCCGGCTCCCTTCAGCGCCCTGGAACTGGCGGTCAGGCGTCCGGGACGGACGGAACATCTGAAACTCCTGCTGGAAGCCGGCGCCAGGCCAAAGCCCCGGCCGCGCGGTTTCATACGCGACGGCCTCTGGAGGCTCTTTCTGGGCTATACCGACGCATCCTTGAACGGAGGCCCCATTGGTTCCGCCTTCGGCATTCTGGTCTCTCCAGAGGAGGCGGCGGCCAAGACCCGGCTCTTGCTGGCCCACGGCGTGCCTCCGGACGCGGATGCCCTGGCCAGGGCCCTGGCCGCCGGGCAGAACGAGGCCGCCCGCCTCCTTCTGGACGCGGGAGTGGATCCGGCCGCCACAATCGAGAACAACTCCATGCTCTATTATGCTCTGTTCCGGCCGGGGAACAGAGAAGGCGCCGCCAACAGCTACAGAGTCTTTGACGTGCCGAGGGCGGATCCGGCCCTGATCCGCCGTCTGCTGCGCGCCGGGGGGCGTCTTGAAGGGAATGGCTGGCTCGCCCTGGCCTGCAAATCCGGCAATCTCGACGTTGTCCGCCTGCTGGCGGAAGCGGGCGCGCCCTATACCACCAAAGGCAACGAGCTGATCTTCGCCGCCCTGTCCTCGAACATCGACTGCGCGGATGTGATTGAATACCTGCTCAGCCTGGGCTTCAGCCCCACAGCGGAGGGCCAACAGCGGGGAATTTCCCCCTTGGACGCGACCACTGATCACCCCCGGCAGAAACCGCGTTGCGCCCTGGCTCTGGTCAAGGCCGGAGCGGACCCCAGCGAGCTGCTGGGCGATCTGGACCGCGCTTTTGCCGTGAAAGCCGGCATTCTGGACAGTAACGGGAATATTCAGGTCCGCGCGGACGCCCCCTCTTCGGCGGAGCAGCGACGGCTGGAAGAAGCCCGGAGGGAGATCCTGGGCGCGGCCCGGAAAAATCCCAAGGATGCCCTGTACTGGCCCCTGTTCTACAGCGTGGCCGCGCCTGATGAAGTGAAAGAAATCATCGGCGGCCGTTCCCTGGCCGGAACGCGGGTGATCAAGACGGAACAGGATGTTTCCCTCGGACACGGACCGGCCGCGCAGGCCTTGATTCTGGCCCTGCCCGTCCTGATCTTCCAGAAGGAATTCTGGACCGGCAAGCGCACGATCAGGCAGGAATACACCCCTCTGGCCGAGGCCGCCGGAACCACCCCTCATCCAGAAGTCATCCATCTGCTGGTCAAGGCCGGCTGCAAGGTGCGGGACCTCAATTACGAAGCCCTGCAAAAAGCCTTGTTCAATCCCAACCCGGCGGTGCTGGAAGCCGTCCTCAGCTACAAGCCGGATGTGAACAAGGTTTCGATATTTTATTTCGGCTCGCTCCTGCACTACCTGACCAGAACCAACCCCCAGGAGTTCAGGGCCGAACACTTCCGCCTGCTCCTGGCCGCCGGGGCCGATCCCAACGTTCTGTCCGGAAAGGACAAGGATACGCCGCTGCTTGTAGCCGCTTACCACGCCAACGCCGAAGCCGGCCGTCTGCTTCTGGCCGCGGGGGCCGACCCCAACCACGTCAACCGGGTGGGGGACACGGCTCTGGATCGGGCCCTGAATGAGGGTGCTTACGGTCTGGCCCTGGATATCCTCAAGGCCGGGGGCCGGGGCAAGGCGCCGCTCACCAATTTGGCAGAGGCAAAGGCGAAACCCATTTCTCCCGCCGAACGGCAGGAGCGGGATGAGGTTCTTCCCCTGTTGCTGAAGATGCAGGGCCAGGACAGCGCGGACGCCCGGGGATCGCTTGCCGCCGCGGCCAAAGAAGGCAACCTGGAACTGCTGCGCCTGCTCCTGGCCGGTCAGCCCGGCCGGGCCGCCCTGAACAGCGCCCTGTCCGCCGCCATGGTGAATGACGGCGATCCGAACAAGGCCCGCAAAGGCGCGGAGAAACCGGCCGCCCTGCTCCTGGCCGCCGGAGCCGACCCCAACGCCCGCATTGACACAATGGACAGCTACCACAGCGGAAATTTTGGCCTGCCCTTTCTCTGCTTCGCCGCCCGCGTGCATTCGCCCGATCTGGCCGATCTGCTGCTCAAGGCCGGGGCGGATGTCAACATTCGCGCGGATGTGAGCTTCAGCGGGGTAAATATCACGCCGCTCATGATCCTGGGCGTCTTTCCTCCCCGACCCGCCAGCCGGGAAAATCTGGAGCCGTTTCTGCGCGCGGCCCGCCGGCTTCTGGCCGCCGGCGCGGATGTCCAGCGGGAAGATGAGCAAGGCGGTTCCGCCCTGCTGTACAGTCTGGCAAGTCCGGAACTCGCCGCCCTGCTGCTCAAGGCCGGAGCCAGGGTCAACGCCGCGACCGCAAGCGGCTGGACGCCGCTGACCTGGGCCGCGAGCCGGGAAGAATACGCGGACGCCATTCCCCTGCTGCTGCAGGCGGGAGCAAAGCCGGGCCAGGCGGACGGGCAGGGCCGCCTGCCTCTGCAAGTGGCTCTGGACAGCGGCAACGGCAAGGCCGTGGCCCTGCTGCAGGCCGCCCTGGACCGCAAGGCAAGGAAATGATTTGGATTCCAGATAAAAATTGCCTCCCGCAATTTTTATCTGTCGGCTGCGGCGAAAATGTGATTTTGCCTTGTCTCTCGAAATGCTTCGCATTTAGGCGCGACATCCTGCCCTCGCATTCCAATTCCAGGTCAAAAATTAAAGTATTTTTAACCTGGTATTGGAATTACAAGCCGTAGGCCTGGACCATTGCCTCCACCCGCTGCCTGGAACCTGCCAGGCGTTGGCGCAGTTCCTCAGGGTAGGATGCCAGATCGCGCTTTACGCCGGCCACGCCCGTTTCCAGGGCCGCCCGGGCCACAGCCGGGGCCAGACGCTCAATGAGGCGAAGATCAAGGGGTTTGGGAATGATGTAGTCCGGGCCGAAGGAAAACTCCATCCCGCCGTATGCGGCCCGGACATACTCCGGCACCGGCTCCTTGGCCAGATCGGCCAGAGCCCTGGCCGCAGCCAGTTTCATGGCTTCGTTTATATCCCTGGCCCGCACGTCCAAGGCTCCGCGGAAAATAAAGGGAAAGCCGGAAACATTGTTGATCTGGTTGGGGAAGTCGGATCGTCCCGTGGCCATGATGGCGTCCGGCCGGACCTCTTTGGCTTCCTCAAAGCCGATTTCCGGGTCGGGGTTGGCGCAGGCGAAGATGATGGGCGCAGCCGCCATGTTCCGGAGCATATCCCGGCTTACCAGCCCTCCCCGGGAAAGGCCCAGAAGCATGTCGGCGCCCCGCAGGGCCTCGCCCAGGGAGGCATAGGCCTTTTTGCCGGCGAATTCCCGTTTTTCCGGGCCCAGATCGCCGCGTCCCCGGTGAATGTGGCCCCGGGAGTCGAACATGGCTATGTTGGCCGGGTCCACCCCCATAAGGCGGTAAAAACGGGCCGAGGCAACGGCCGCCGCTCCTGCGCCGCTGATGACGATGCGTACATCCTCCATCCGCTTGCCGCTGATTTCCAGGGCGTTCAGCAGGCCTGCCCCGGAGATTATGGCTGTCCCGTGCTGATCGTCGTGAAAGACCGGAATGCCCATTTCCTTTTTCAGACGGTCTTCTATGGCAAAGCACTCCGGGGCCTTGATGTCCTCCAGATTAATGCCTCCGAAGGTCGGCTCCAGAGAGCGGACTATGGCGCACAGGGCATCAGGGTCTGTAACGGCCAGATTGATGTCGTAACAGTCAATATCCGCAAAGGTCTTGAAAAGAACCCCCTTGCCTTCCATAACGGGTTTGCCGGCCACCGGGCCTATGTCCCCCAGACCCAGAACCGCGCTGCCGTTGCTGACCACTCCCACCAGGTTGCCTCTGCCGGTGTATACATAGGAATCATCCGGGCGGGCGGCGATGGCCATACAGGCTTCGGCCACACCGGGGCTGTAGGCCAGGGAAAGATCTTTCTGATCGCGGCAGGGCTTGACGGGAACAACCTCCACCTTGCCCGGCCTGACCCGGGCATGGTAATCCAGAGCCTCTTGCGGCGTGAACAGCGGCATGGCGCGATCCTCCCTGTCGGAATTGTGGTCCTTGCGGGACAATTTGCAGAGCCTTTCCTCTTTGATAGTACGTAGCAGGCATTGCAAGCCTAAGTTGCTCCCAAGCTCCGCTCGGTCTTGCGCTTGACTGCGCAAATAAATTGCGCCTGGGCCTGGAGCGCAGGGCATGGGTAGCATACCGCAAACGCGGGCAAAGGTCATGAACAGAATCGCGCGTCCGTCCGCGGTGGATGGCGGCCCTCCCCCTTTCTCAAAACGTCCTTTTCCTGTAACCTGTTCCCTGTTCAGCAGAACAGCGGCCGCACAGCGAAATTGCTCGAAAAAATTTAAGGCCAGAGTAAAAGCGCTTGAGGGGAAGATATGGCGGAACCTGATGTGCGGCGCAAGGCGCGGGCGGATTCGCCGGCCGAAAAAAAGCGGCGGGAGATGCTCCTGTACCTGGGCATCTCCATCGCCGCCGTGGAGCTGTTCCTGGCAGTGGGCGGGCTGTGTTTCGGCTTTATCGCCTCTCTGGGACGCGGCCCCTTCTCTTTCCCCTGGCTTCTCTGGGGGAGTCTTTCCCTCCTTGTGCCGGCCGTTATTCTCCTTGCCGTACACCTGGCCGATGTGGGCCTTTTCGCCCCGTCCGGGGAGGAAGCCGAGGAGTGGCAGAGGCGCTTGCCGGAACGCATGAGGCGCCTGTACCTCATCATCAGGGGCGCTCCGGCGGCGGTGGTCATTGCCGGCCTCATCGCTCTGGGGGTGGCCCTGCTGACCATTGACGGCGCCCTTTCCGCCGCCGCCGCCCTCACCGTCCACCTGGCGCCCCACATTCCCCTGCTCATCGGCGGCCTTGTATTTGTCCTGGGCGTCGCCATCGCCGCCGCCGCCTGGCTGCATTACCGCAGCCGGCGCCTGTACGAGGAATATGCTTACAGGCGCGAGGTCCTGGAAAAAACCGGCGTCATTCTTGTGGACAAGGGCAGCATCCCCCTTGTTCCGGACGGCCGGAGCCTTGTCCCCGCGCTGGAGGCCGGGCAGGCCCTTACGGCCCTGGCCGCCGGCGGCGTGCTGGACGTGACCGCCGGACCGGAGGATGGCCGGCGGGAAGCGCAGCGCGGAGACAGGACCTGACTCCGGAGCCGTTTCGCTTTATCTGTATACTTCACTTCGCGCCTGTGGCCGATTTTGATAAAATTAACGGGAGAGTATGATGAAAAGGCAATTGGATGTCTGTCTTTTAAGTTTGGCATTTGCCATTTTAGCTTCTTTTCCGGTTTCCGCGGCTGAAACACTGCCTCAGGTAACAATTTTAGCTACCGGCGGAACCATCGCAGGCACCGGGGAGTCCTCCACTCAGCTTACAGGCTACAAACCCGGAGAACTCACAGTAGAGCGACTCATCGCCGCCGTTCCCGGCCTGAAAAACTTCGCCGACATCAAAGCGGAGCAGATTGCCAACATCGGCAGTGAAGATATGTCCACCGAGATATGGCTCAAGCTCGCCAAGCACATCAACACGCTCCTCTCCGGCAAGACCGACGGCATAGTGGTTACCCACGGCACTGATACACTGGAAGAAACCGCCTATTTTTTAAACCTGACAGTCAAGAGCGACAAACCTGTGGTCATGGTCGGCGCCATGCGGCCCGCCACGGCCATCAGCGCTGATGGCCCGCTGAATCTGCTGCAGGCCGTTTCTGTGGCCGGCAGCAAGAATGCCGGCGGAAAAGGCGTTTTGCTTGTCATGAACGGCGAAATTAACGGCGCGCGTGAAGTTACCAAGACGAACACCCTGCAGCCGGAGACATTTCGCTCAAACGATCTGGGCTTTCTCGGCTATGTGGTCAACAACAAGCCGATCTTTTATCGCGGCAGTTTGCGTAGGCATACCAAAGCCAGCGAATTTGACGTGATCGGACTCACCGCCCTCCCTAAAGTTGAAATTATTTACACCTATGTTGACATGGGAATTGACGTGCTGAATAATATTATTGCGACCAACCCCGCCGGGATAGTTGTGGCCGGCATGGGCAATGGCAGCATTGCGACGCCGCAGATCGCTGTTCTGAAAGAAGCGGCTCAAAAAGGCATTGTAATTGCTCGATCTTCCAGAACCGGCACGGGCATGGTGACGCCTGACCCGGATATGGACTACAGTGCGGGTTTTGTGACGGCCGATTCCCTGAATCCGCAGAAAGCCCGCGTGCTGCTGATGCTGGCTCTGACCAAAACAAAGAATATCAGGGAAATTCAGCGGATGTTTGACGACTATTAGACCAATTTCGCTTTGAGATGGTTGCAGGCGAGCAAAGCTCGCCTGCAACCATCTCGCGGCAAGGATTCGCAGGCAAATCCTTGCAGAGCATTTTACGTTTGCAATGCTTTGCCTTACGGCGCGACATCCTGCCCGTATTCCAATTCCGGGTTAAAAAATGGACGCATTTTTAACCTCTTGCCTTGCCTCGCTCTTGTTGATATACAACAACATAATTTGCAAAAATGCCTGTCCGGCAAGGGCGGGCAAAAGGAACCCCTATGAACATCATCCCTTTTCAGGCGTTTTTTCAGCGGATCCTGGCGACAACGGACATCAGCACCCAGATGGGGCTGGCCGCGGCTCTGGGCGTCCACCGTTCCGCCGTCACTCAGGCCAAAACGCGCGATGCCGTTCCCCAGAAGTGGATCCTGGCCCTGTCCCGGCGCTACAATCTCTCTCCGGACTGGCTGGAATCCGGTTCTCAGCCGGCCCCGGGGCGGCCCGCACCCCCTGCGCGGGGCGGACGGCTACCCGGCGCCCGCCTGAACCGGTCCTTCCGGCCGGGGGATGAGGTTGTGCGCATCCCCAAGGTGGCGGCGCGGCTCTGCGCCGGAGGCGGGTCCTTTGAAGCGGAGGCGGTGCCCGTGGCCGAGTGCCTTTTCCCCCGCCAATGGCTGACCCGCATGGGCAACCCTTCCGCCCTGGTCTTCATGGACGTGGTGGGAGACAGCATGGAACCGGGAATTCTGGACGGAGACATGGTTTTGGTGGACCAGTCCCGCACCGGGATCTCCCCCCACATTGTGCAGGCCGTGGCCGTGGAGGACGCCATTTACCTCAAGAGAGTGGAGAAGCGCGGCGACGGCCTACTGCTGCATTCCGACAACCGCGCCTACCCGGACATGGAACTGGCCGGGGACGAGTTGGACAGCTTCCGGATTATCGGCACTGTGGTCTGGCTCTGCCGGGACTGCCTGTATCCTCTTGCCGTGTGATTCCAGGTCCGGATTATTCCAATTCCAGGTTAAAAATGCTTTCATTTTTGACCTGGGAGGTAGTGTCCAGAATTTTTAGCACTTTCGGTAGCAGCGGGTCAGTGCGGCTTGGCACTGGACAGGAGCTGGCGCGGGCCTTGCCTGAAGGTGCCCCCACGAGCATCCCGGCGAGTTGCAAGGCCCGTGACGGCTCCTGCCTCCCCTATGTCGATTCTTCCTGATCCATGTGCATATACCAGCCCGGCGAGCTTTGGAACAAAATCCCGCTCAGGTTCATTACTGGCTGGATGTGAAGTACCCGGCGATCGTCCGTAAAGCCAAAGCTGAAGGCGCGGCACTAGCACCATGTACCACTTAAAACTACGTTTTAAGTGGTAAGATCGCTACGCCGAAAAGCGTGGTTTTCGGCTTGCTCCGCCGCCTGCAGCGGCGCACCGGACTTAAAGCCCGGCATTAGTACGCCGTAAATTTATCCGCAATTTTAAATGTTACAGCGTACTAGAGCAGTCCAACTTTTAAAAGTCAAACTGCTCTAAGAAAAATCCGCGTGAGAGTAAGCTCATGCGGATTTTTATGGAACTCTAAGGAAGCTTATTTGGAGCGGGAGACGGGATTTGAACCCGCGACTTCAACCTTGGCAAGGTTGCACTCTACCACTGAGTTACTCCCGCGAACCGTGGAGGCGGCATCCAGAATCGAACTGGATCATAAAGGTTTTGCAGACCTCTGCCTTCCCACTTGGCTATGCCGCCTCATATCCCGCCGGCAGGACAACAGGACGCGCGCCGCTTTCCGCGCGGGAGCGTTGTCATTTCATACCCGCAAGCGGTCCGCCGCGCAATGAAAAATATTTTCCCGCTTAGAGCATTTTGATTTTGAAATTGCTATAATTGCTCTATACCAATTTCGCTTTGAAATCCTTGCAGAGCGGTACAACTTTTTCAAAGTTAAACCGCTCTAAACAGAGCAGGCTCTGGAGCGGGAGACGGGATTTGAACCCGCGACTTCAACCTTGGCAAGGTTGCACTCTACCGCTGAGTTACTCCCGCCCGACAGAAAAGCGCTTTTACAGCGGCGGGCACAATCTGTCAACACGCCGCCGCCGTTTCGCGCCTTATTTCATTCCGCCCGGGGGAAGAGGGCGACTGGCGGCGGCAGGGCAAGGCCCGCCCGCAAAGTACCGAAGTTTTCCGCCTCCCGGGGCAGAAAATCCTTTTCAGGGTTGAAGGCGAAGCCCAGCTGGCGGCACATTTCCTCCGCCTTGTCCGGCATGACCGGCCACAAATGCAGAGCGGTTTTTCTCATGCAGGCCAGAAGAGTGTGCAGGACCGTGCCCAAGCGTTCCCTGTCCCCCTTCTTGGCCAGAGCCCAGGGCGCCGCGCTGTCCGTATACCGATTCTGGGCGCGCACCAGTTCCCAAAGAGATTCCAGGGCCTGGGAGGTGCGGAAGCTACCGAACAGAGTCTGGAAATTGACCAGGCATTCCAGAGCCAGATTTTTCAGCGCGGTTTCCGCCTCCGTGTCCGGGCCGGGATTCGGTATACGGCCGCCGCAGTACCTGTTGACCATGGAAAGCACACGAGCGAAGAGATTGCCGAGGTCATTGGCGAGATCCGCGTTCAGACGCGCCACCAGGGCTTCCTCGGCAAAGCCGGCGTCGCTGCCGAAGTGCATTTCCCGCAAAAGGAAATAGCGGAAGGCGTCCAGTCCGTATTTTTCAATCATGCCCAGCGGGGTGACGATGTTGCCCAGAGATTTGGACATCTTTGTCTCCCGCGTTAGCCAGTATCCGTGGACGTTAAGGCTCCGGAACAAGGGTACCCCGCCGGCCCGCAGCATGGTGGGCCAAAAGACGGCGTGGGGCTTCAGGATGTCTTTGGCCACCAAGTGCTGGGCCTGCGGCCAGTAGCGATCGTATCCGGGAGAGGCCACTCCGCCGATGGCGCTGATGTAGCTCAAAAGAGCGTCAAACCAGACATAGCAGACATATTCCCGGTCAAAGGGCAGTTCAATGCCCCAGGTCAGCCTGCTTTTGGGGCGGGAAATGCACAAATCATCCAGAGAGCCGCTGTCCAGAAGAGCCAGGGCCTCCTTCCGGTAGCGTTCCGGCCGGATAAAGTCCGGATTGTCCCGGATATGCCCCATCAGCCAGTCCTGGTAACGGGACATGCGGAAAAAATAGTTCTTTTCACTGATGAATTCCGGCCTGGCCTGATGCTGGGGACACAGCCCGCCCGCCAGCTCCTTTTCCGTGTAAAAACGCTCGCAGCCGTAACAATAATATCCACCGTAATCTCCGAAATAAATATCGCCGCCATCATACACCCGCTGCAAAAATTCCTGCACTAGGCGTTTGTGCTCCGGATCAGTGGTACGGATAAAGGCCGCGGGCGCTACGCTTAGCTGAGGCCAGAGGGCGCGGAACTCCGCGCTTATGGCCGTGCTGAAGGCCGAGACCTCCTGCCCGGCCTTTGCTGCCGCCTGGACGATCTTGTCCCCGTGTTCGTCCGTGCCGGTAATGAAAATGGCGTCCCGCCCCATGAGACGCTGGAAACGAGTCACGGCGTCCGCCACGATGGTGGTATAGGCATGCCCCAGATGGGGACGGGCGTTGACGTAATAGATGGGGGTGGTGAGAAAGAACTTATCCATGCGCTATTCTCCCGCCTAGAGCATTTTTCGCTTGAAATGCTTGTAGGCGGGCTTTGCCCGCCGTTAAGCAAGCATCTCAAAGCGAAATTGGTCTAATCGCTATAGGGGCAATTCCCCTTCTTCCTCCCAGGATTCCTCCCTGCCGAAATCCTCCTCCCTGGGCGCGGGATCCTGATTGCCGGCTTCCAGACGGCGGGGTTGCAGCTTTTCCCATTCCTCCAGGGAAAACTCCACTTCCTCATTGGCGGCCGTCAGGCAGGCAATGCGCCCGTTGAAAAGGTTGGTCCGCAGGGGCTTTATCACCCCCTGGCTGGTGCTGTACTTTTTCCCCAGGCGGGGACACTGCCGGTGAAATTCGTCGTAATTGCTTTGCTCGAAGGAAAGACAGCACAGTAGACGGCCGCACATGCCCGACAGCTTGGCGGGATTCAGAAAAAGATTCTGCTCCTTGGCCATTTTAATGGTCACAGGGGCGAATTTGCGCAAAAAACTGTGACAGCAGCAGACCGCGCCGCAGTTGCCGATGCCGCCCACCATTTGGGTTTCATGACGCACGCCGATTTGACGCAGTTCAATGCGCATCCGATAAGCGCGCACCAGATCCTTGACCAGTTCGCGGAAATCAATCCGCGCGGGCGCCGTAAAAAAAAAGGTGATCTTGCTGCGGTCGTGCAGGACGCTGACATCCACCAGCTTCATGTCCAGGCCGCGCTGCCTGATGCAGTTTTTACAAAAAACCGCTGCCTCAACGGCCAGGGCCTGGATTTTTTCCCCCTCGGCGATTTCCTGCGCAGAAGCCGGGCCGAGCACTTCGCCGTGCAGCTTGTCTTTGTTGAGCAGTTCGGCTGTTTCCCTGTCCACCAGGGAAACAACTTCGCACAACACCTGGTCTTTATCCAGCCTGGCCATTACCTTCATTCCAGGGCGTACGGCAAGACCGGCAAAGGAGAGGTAAAAGACCTGGCCGGCCTTGTGCAGGCGGACCCCCAGAATGCCGCCCTCCGGGCGGGAAGGGGACGGCAGGGGCAAGATCCCGGTATCCCGGCTTTCCTGTCCGTTTTCGTCCTGGAGGCGGGCGGCGCCCCCCACTGCGGCGAAAGAGGAAAGAGTACCGGCCTCTTCACGGCTTTCCATGTTGCTCACAGACGCTCCGAAAAAACTGGCGGAGGATAAATTCCCTCCGGGCGGCATATCTTCCCTTTTTCACAGATGTCTGTCAATCGCCGCGGGCAAGCGCGGACGGATTGCCCCGGAAAATACTCCCCCCGGCGGAGTTTGGGGCAGAACATCAATATATCAGCGATTTTCCGGTTGTCTTCCGGCAGGGGGCATGGTACATGGCTAAGACTTGTCGTGTCCCGTAAGGCCAGGAAGACGTGACTGTCATGAAAATTGAACAAATATCCGTATTTCTTGAGAACAAGGCGGGGCGCATGGCGGAGGTGACGGGCATTCTTGCCGCCGCCGGAGTCAACATCACGGCCCTCGCCCTGGCCGACACTTCGGAATTCGGCATCCTGCGCCTTATTGTGGACAAAACGGAAGAGGCTAAAGACGCCCTGAAAGCCAGGGGATTCACCGTGGCCCCAACCCAGGTGGTGGCGGTGGAGGTGAAGCATGCGGCCGGCGGCCTGCACGCCATTCTGACAATTCTTAAGAACCGGAAAATCAACGTGGAATATATGTACTGCTATCCCTTCCCCGGCAATGAGGCCGTCATGATTTTCCGCTTCGACCGCCCTGAACTGGCCCTGGAAGAGCTGGTCAGCCACCGGATCCGCGTCTTCAGCAAAGAAGATCTCCGGCTCTGAACCGGACGCCCCGGCCATGCGCCATTATCCTATTTTTCTCGATCTTTCCGAGCGGGAAGTCCTGGTGGCCGGAGCCGGGGCCGTGGGCCGGCGCAAAATCCGGAGCCTGCTCCAGGTACCGGTCAAGCGCATTGTGGCGGCGGATTCCCGGGCGCCCACGCCCGGCCTGCCCCGGGCTGCCAACCTGACCATCCTGTCCCGTCATTTCGTCCCTGAGGATCTGGAGGGAAAAAGCCTGGCCTTTGCCGCCACAGACGACCCGGAAGCCAATGCCCTCCTGGCCTCGCTCTGCGCCCGGCAAGGCATCTGGTGCAACAGGGCGGACTTGCCGGAAGGCGGCGACTGCCTTGTGCCGGCCCGCGAAGAAAAAGGCGGCGTCACCCTGGCTGTGGGCACCGGAGGCAAAAGCCCCGCCCTGGCCCGGATCATTTGCAGGGATCTTGCCCTCCAACTGGGAAGCCGTTATACAGCCCTTCTGCTTGTTCTGGAACGCCTGCGCCCTTTGTTGCCCGCCCTGCCCCAGGCGGCGGACCGGGCCGCTGTGTTGCGCGCCCTGCTGGCCTCTCCCCTGGCCGAAACTCTGGAGCGGGGAGACCTGGATAGCGCCAGAAGCCTGATGGCGAGGCATCTCCCCAAGGCCCTGCTACCCGGAATGGAAGAGCTTTTCCATGACCTTTGAACACATCACGGCCATTGGTCTTGTCTTCCTCTATTCACTAGGAGCCTTGGGGCTGTTTTTCGGAACCCTGTCCAAACGCCGGGCCGTAAACGCCGCGGCCGACATCCTGACCCTGGCCGCCTTCCTCCTGAACACCCTGGCCGCCATCTATTTTTTCGCCGTCCAGAGCCTGGACGCCCTTTCCGCCTCCGCCGCTCCGCAACTACTGGCCTGGGCCATCGTATTCATATCCCTCTGCGCCCGGCTGCTTCTGCGTCTGCGGATCCTGACCCTGACCGCCACTACCCTGGCTCTGGTCCTCTGCGTCCTGTCCCTGCGATCCTCTCCAACCGCCCTGGTCCTGCCGGACAACCTGTCCGCCCTGTTCCTCACCCTGCACATTTCAGCCCTTTTCGCCAGCGGCGGCCTCCTGGCCCTGGCCTTTGGCGCCGGCCTGCTGTTCGTCCACATGGACCGCAAACTCAAACGCAAGGCCCCGGCCACCGTATTTTCCCAAGATCTGCCTTCCCTGTCCTCCTTTGATACCGTAAACCGCTATGCCGTTCTGGCCGGATTCCCCCTCTATACCTTGGGGCTGACGGCCGGCTTTCTCTGGGGCCCTCTTTTTTCCCAGGCCATTGAAAACCCCAAAGTCCTTCTATCCCTTTTCATTTGGGCTCTTTATGCCCTGCTCTTTTACCAGCGCATGGCCCTTGGCTATCGAGGGCGCAAAACCGCTGTCATGGCCATTGCCATCTTCACCATCTCCGCCCTGTCCTTCGGCATTGATTACAGCCTGTCCCACCATAGCGCCCTGCTCCGCGCCTGGCCATGAAACAGGAAATCTGGCTCCTCGGGCTGAGCTATAAAACAGCCCCTGTGGAAATCCGCGAGCGCTTCGCTCTGGAGGGTCCCCTTGCGGACGCAACGGGATGCGTCTCTCCAGACGAGGAGATACAGGAATGTATGATCCTCTCCACCTGCAACCGGGTGGAGATCCTCGCCGTCAGCTCCAAGGACGATCCCTCCCCTTTCCTGCTGCGGCGTTGGGCCGCCGCCAGGGAGGAATCCATGGACGCCCTGGCCCCCCATGTTTACATCCACAAAGGGCATATGGCCGTGCGCCACATCTTCAGCGTGGCATCCAGCCTGGATTCCATGGTCCTAGGCGAACCGCAGATTCTGGGCCAGCTCAAGGAAGCCTACCGGAAGGCCCTGGAGCGGAACACAGTCAAGGTCATCCTCAACCGCCTGCTCCATAAATCCTTTTCCGTGGCCAAGCGAGTGCGCTCCAGCACGAACATCGCGGCCAACGCCGTATCCGTCAGCTATGCGGCCGTGGAACTGGCCAAGCGCATATTCGGCGACATGAGCGGAGTTTCGGCCCTGCTGATCGGCGCCGGAGAGATGGCGGAACTGGCCGCTGTTCATCTGGTGAATGCCGGCCTCCGCTCCCTGTATGTGACCAACCGCACGGCAGGGCGCGCTTCCCGGCTCGCCTCCGCCTGCAGCGCGGAGATCGTGCCCTTTGAGGATCTCTCGGGCTCCCTGGCCAGGGTGGATATCGTCATCAGTTCCACCGGCGCCCAGAGACCGCTCATCACAGTGGAGGACATGCGCCCCCTGCTCAGGAAACGCAGAAACCGGCCCATGTTCTTCATCGACATCGCCGTGCCCCGCGATATTGACCCCCGGGTCAACACTCTGGACAATATCTATCTGTACGACATAGACGATCTGAGGGAAGTAGTTGCGGAGAATCAGGCTCAACGCCTGCAGGAAGCCACCAGAGCCCGGACCCTGGTGGACGAGGAAACCGCCGTCTTCTGCCGCTGGCTCGCTTCTCTGGATCTGCAGCCGACCATTGTGGATATTATCCGCCGGAGCGAACGCATCGCCCAGAAGGAAACGGAACGGACTCTGAAACGCCTGCCCTCTCTGCCCGAGGAACAGCGGGAAGCCATTGCCGCCATGGCCGCGGCCATTGTCAAAAAAATCAACCATGAACCGATAACCTTTCTGAAACGGCAGGGCGGGGACCAGGATGCCGGCATTCAGGCGGTAAGCCTCGCGCGCCGCCTTTTCAACCTGGACAGGGGAGAAGCTCCGGATGACTCCTGCTCCGGCGGGGAAGGGAAATGAGCCAAAGCGCCTTTGTCTCCGACCGGCCGGGTATAACTGACGTCGCGCCGCTATACGGAGGTTTTCCGGCGGCAGGAAACCATATTTCTCTTTGCAACGTTGCGCTGCCGTAGCCGTGGACCCTGTTCCCGCTCTTCCCGCTCTTCCCGCTCTTCCCGCCGGGCTCCCCCGCCGCCTGCAGGATCTGCCGCCCGAGTCCGCCCGTTTTTGCCTGGACGCAGCCCGCTTCACGGAAAAAATTTTAAACGTCCCCCTGACCGGGCGGAAAATACTGGTGGGCTTTTCCGGGGGAGCGGACTCCACAGCCCTCCTGCTTGCCATGCACTATCTGGCTCCCCGTCTGCGCCTCCGTCTGAGGGCCGCCCATCTGGATCACGCCCTCAGGCCATCTTCCCGGCAGGAAAGCGAGGCCTGCGCCGATCTGTGCGCCATCCTTAACATTCCCTGTCTGGTGCGCAGGGTGGAGTCCCTGTCCCCGGGCAGGCAGGGAAACTCCGGCCTGGAAGACGCCGCCCGCCGGGCCCGCTATGCCTTTTATGCCGACGCCATGAGCCAGGGGGAGGATCTGCTGGCCCTGGGGCACCAGAACAACGACCTGGCCGAAGACATCCTCATGCGCCTCATCCGGGGCGCGGGCTGGCCCGCTCTGGGTGGCATGCCGGGACAGGATCCAGGCAGAAAGCTGATTCGCCCTCTGTTGCTGACCCCAAGGGCGCAGGTAGAGAATTTTCTGGCCGGACTCGGCGTTACCTGGGTGGAAGACGCCTCCAACCAGGATCCCGCCTACCTGCGCAACAGAGTCCGGGCTACCCTGCTGCCCATGATTATGCGGGAAAATCCGGACTTTCTGCGTACCGCGGCCCTGCTCTGGCGAATGGCCCGTCTGGACGAAGATTTCCTGGGAGTTTCCCTGGCGCCCGTCCTGGAAGTCCTTCTTCCTGCAAGCGGCTCCGCCCATTGCCAGGGGCAGGATCGGGCCAGGGAAGGTAAACCGGAAACACGCCGTACCCGCCTGGTCACCCCGGCAGCGCACCTTCTGCCTCTGCACCGGGCTCTGCGCCTCCGTCTGTACCGGAACATCCTGAAGCATCTGGGTCCGGGGCAGCCCCATCCCCTGGCTCTCTTCGCCCTGGACGACGCCTGGCTGCGCAATGCAGGCGAAACACTGCATATTATGGGCCGGGGAAGAACCGCCCGCATTCAGCGCGGCTCCATACTCTGGGAACAGGGAGATTCCACCCGGCGCAAGGGGCGCCGCCCCGGCCGGACGGCGCAGGCCGCCACCTCAGAAAATCAGGACAATTTGACAGCGCTCCGGCCTGGGGATATGGCGGATGCACAAAATTGCGGAAGGAGAAACAGCATGAATATCCTGATCTTCGGTCCCAACGGCAGCGGCAAAGGTACGCAAGGCGCGCTGCTCAAAGAAAAATACAGCCTGGCCCATATCGAATCCGGTGCCATTTTTCGGGAGCATGTGGCCGGAGGCACGAAACTCGGCAAGAAAGCCAAAGCCTACATGGACAGAGGCGATCTGGTGCCGGACGAGGTCACCATTCCCATGGTGCTGGAGACCTTGCGGGGGAAAGGCGCCCACGGCTGGCTTCTGGACGGCTTCCCCCGCAATGAGGAGCAGGCCCGGCAACTGTGGGCGGCTATCCAGGCGGCCGGAATGACTCTGGACGCTGTGGTGGAAATCCTCCTGCCGCGCGCAACCGCTAAAAAGCGGATCATGGGCCGGCGGATCTGCGCCGCGGACGCCAGCCATCCCAACAATGTCCATCTTGACGCCGTCCGGCCCGAGAATGACGCTTGCCGGATTTGCGGCGGCGCCCTTTCCGTTCGTTCCGACGATCAGGATGAAGCGGCCATCAACAAACGCCACGACATTTACTACGACACGGCCAAGGGCACCCTGGCGGCCTGCCGCTTTTTCCGGGATCTGGCGGCCCGGGGGGAGACCCGCTATATTGAGCTGAACGGCGAAGGGGGCATAGCGGAGGTGCGCGACGCTCTGCTGCGCGCCTTGGGATAACCCGGCCCGGAGCCAGCCTGGCCGCATTTTCCCCTTGACACAGGGGCAGGGAACAACTACACACAACCTCTCATCGTGGCGCCCTTTCCCCGGGTGGATATCCCGTCTTGCCGAATGGGGCGTCTTGCCAATTACCGCAGCCTGCGGCGGGGAAAGGACCGCGTTCCCAGCCTGAAACGCAGGACAAGCACAGATCCCCTGGGGAGGAAAATTCCTTGGCCAACCACAAATCAGCCGTCAAACGCCACAAGCAGAGCCGAAAACGCGCCGCGCGCAACCGGTCGGCACGGACGCGGGCCAGAAACGTCGTCAAGGCCGTCCGGGTCGCCCTGCTGGAAAAAAACCAGGATCGGGCGGCCGAGGCTTTGGTCACGGCGACTTCCATTCTGGACAGGACCGCCGGCAAAGGCGTCATCCACTGGAAAAACGCCGCCAGAAAAATTTCCCGCCTGGCCCGCGCCGTAAATGCCGCCAGAGCCGAGCAGAGCAGCTCCTGATTTCGCAGAAATCAGCAAACATCGGCCGCTACGCCGCAAAGCGGCGTAAGTCAGCCGAAACCACGCTTGTCGGCTGATGATTCCGGAAAAGGAATACGTTGGCGCCTGCCCGAAAAACGACAGGGAGAAGAATCCGGCATGGTCAAAAAACTTGCCTTCTCAGCGGAAGAAATGCGCCTGGAAGCCCTGAACGCCGCCCTGACCACCATTGAGCGCAGGCATGGCCAAGGCGCCATAATGCGCCTGTCCGACAAAACGCACGTCAACATCCCCGTTATCCCCACAGGTTCCATCGGCCTGGACCTGGCTTTGGGAGTTGGAGGCATCCCCCGCGGGAGGGTCAGTGAAATTTACGGACCGGAGTCCTCGGGCAAAACCACTCTGACCCTGCATATCATCGCCGAGGCTCAAAAACTTGGCGGCACCTGCGCCTTCATCGACGCCGAGCACGCTCTGGACGTCAACTACGCCCAGCGGCTGGGCGTGAACACGGACGAACTGCTTATTGCCCAGCCGGATTTCGGGGAACAGGCCCTGGAAATCGCGGATTTGCTGGTGCGGTCCGGCGCTGTTGACCTGGTGGTCATTGACTCGGTAGCCGCCCTTATTCCCCAGGCGGAACTGGAAGGCAACATGGGCGAAACGCAGGTGGGAGGCCAAGCCAGGCTAATGTCCCATGCCCTGCGGAAACTTACCGGCTCCATCCACAAATCTCGCACAGCCGTCATTTTCATAAACCAAATCCGGATGAAAATCGGAGTTATGGGCTATGGCAGCCCGGAGACCACCACCGGCGGCCACGCCCTGAAGTTCTACGCCAGCATCCGCCTGGACATCCGCAAAATCCAGAGCCTGAAGGACAAGGAAGAGGTCTACGGCAACCGTACCCGGGTCAAGGTGGTCAAAAACACGGTCGCCCCGCCCTTCCGCACGGCGGTTTTCGACATTCTGTACGGTACAGGAATTTCCCGTACCGCAGAAATTCTGGATCTGGGAGTTGAAGCCGGCATTATTGAAAAAAGCGGTTCCTGGCTGTCATACGGCAAGGAACGTCTGGGCCAGGGCAAGGAAAACGCCCGAGCCCTTCTGGAAGAAAACGATGAGCTACGGCAGACTCTGGAACGCAAAATCATAGAACACCTGGGCATGAACCCGGAGGCTCTGGCCCGCGCGCATGAGGACGAGGATCTCCCCGATCAGGATCCAGACGACGCATAGCGCGCTGAAACAATGCTGGTATCCTGAACCATTTATAAGGAAACGCGGTTTCGCCTACTCCTCCGCGGCGGACACGCCGGCCGGAACGGCCCGCGCACAACAGGAGGACGGTCCGTGCCGACAACCAAAGAAATCCGCCGTTCTTTCCTGACCTATTTTCGCCGGCACGGCCATGAGCACATCCCTTCCTCCTCCCTGGTGCCGCGGGATGATCCCAGCCTTCTGTTCACCAGCGCCGGCATGGTCCAGTTCAAAAAAATCTTTCAGGGTCTGGAAAAGCGGACCTGCGAGCGGGCCGTAACCTCGCAGAAATGTCTGCGCGTGGGCGGAAAACACAACGATCTGGAAAATGTGGGCCGAACCGCCCGCCACCACACTTTTTTTGAGATGCTCGGCAATTTTTCCTTTGGCGACTATTTCAAAAAAGAAGCCATCTGCTTCGCCTGGAACTTCCTCACCTCGGATCTGGCCCTGCCCAAAGACCGCCTGTATGTAACTGTCTATCTGGACGACGACGATGCGGCGGATCTCTGGCTGCGCCATACGGACGTTCCCTCCGGACGCATCCTGCGCCTGGGGGAAAAGGACAACTTCTGGAGCATGGGGGACACCGGACCCTGCGGCCCCTGTTCCGAAATTCTCATTGATCAGGGCGAACACATGCGCTGCGGCCCTGATTGCGGCATAGGCACATGTGACTGCGACCGCTTTCTGGAAATCTGGAATCTGGTCTTCATGCAGTACAACCAGACCGGTCCCCGGCAGCGCGAACCCCTGCCCCGCCCCAGCATTGACACGGGCATGGGTCTGGAACGCATTGCCGCCGTTTGTCAGGGAGCGCGTTCCAACTTTGACGGAGATCTCTTCGTAAACATCATCCGGCGCGCCTGCTCCCTGGCCGGGGCCACCTACCGCCACAGCCCCCCGGACACCGACGACACGGACACTGCCCTGCGCGTCATCGCCGACCACAGCCGGGCCGCGGCCTTTCTGATTGCGGACGGCATCATGCCTTCCAACGAAGGGCGGGGCTATGTCCTGCGCCGGCTCATCCGCCGCGCCGGCCGCTTCGGCCGCCTCCTGGGCATGCCCGCTACATTTCTACACAACACGGCCGATGTAGTGGTTGAGGAAATGGGCGATGACTTTTCCGAACTGCTGGAAGGCCGGAGTTCCATCATCCGGGTGATCCGGGAAGAGGAAGAACGGTTCAACAAGACTCTGGACAAGGGACTGGCCCTGCTGGAAGAGGAAATAGACCGCCTGCGGGACGGCAGCCAGACCGTCCTCTCCGGTGATACGGCCTTTCGCCTGTATGACACCTACGGCTTCCCCCTGGACATCATCAACGATGTGGCGGAAAAATACGGCCTTGGCGTGGACGAGGCCGGCTTCACCGCCCTTATGGCCGCCCAGAAGAAGCGGGCCAAGGCCCATTGGAAGGGTTCCGGCACAACCGACATCAGCGCCCGTTTTGCCGCCCTGCCGGAAGAGGGTCTGAGTTCCGTATTTACCGGCTATGACCGCCTGCGCGGAGAGTCGCGCATCACAGCCCTGCTGGACAGCCAGGGGGATCGCGTTCCCTCCCTGGCCGAGGGAGAGGCCGGATTTTGCGTTACAGGCTCAACCCCATTTTACGGAGCCTCCGGAGGTCAGACCGGCGACAAAGGGAGCCTGATCACCGCTCTGGGCCGGGCTGACGTCACCGATACCCTGAAACCCTTTTCCAACCTTACGGTGCATCACATCCTGGTTGCCGAAGGGACCATCCTGCTGGACGCGGAAGCTGCGCTTCAGGTGGAGGAGAAATCCCGCCTGGCCTCGGCCCGCAACCACACCTGCACGCACCTCCTGCACGCGGCCCT
Organism: Desulfovibrio sp.; assembly: GCA_031276785.1. Lineage (GTDB taxonomy): Bacteria > Desulfobacterota > Desulfovibrionia > Desulfovibrionales > Desulfovibrionaceae > Frigididesulfovibrio. Next base: position 20,990 of record JAISMK010000097.1, read on the forward strand.
GCGCGGCGTACTCGGCGAACACGTCCGTCAGTCGGGCTCCCTGGTCAGCCCCTCCCGGCTCCGGTTTGATTTCAACCACTCCAGCCCTCTTGCCCAAGAGGAACTTGCCGCAGTGGAACAGCGCGTCAATGCCGCCATTCTGGCGGACCGGCCTCTGACCGTCAGCCTCTGTTCCTACGACGAGGCCGTGTCTCTGGGAGCCATTGCCCTGTTTGACGAAAAATACGGCAAAACCGTTCGCGTTGTCGCCATTGAGAACGAATCCTGCGAGCTCTGCGGCGGAACTCACCTCCAACGCACCGGGCAGGCGGGGTATTTCGCCATTCTCTCCGAATCGGGGGTGGCGGCCGGAGTGCGCCGTATTGAGGCCGTCACCGGCTGGAACGCTCTTGCCCTTTTTCAATCCCAGCGCGAGGAACTGGCCAGGGCCGCCGTCCTGCTCAAAACCCGCCCCGGAGAAATCGCTTCCCGCCTGGAAGCTCTCCAGAATGAGCTGCGCATCGCCCGCAAAGACCTGGAAAAGGCCGCAATGCAGGCCGCTTCCCGGCAGGGGAGGAATCTGCTGGAACAGGTAGAAACAATTAACGGCATCCCGGTGCTGACCGCCCGCTCCGGAGCGCCTCACCTCAAAGCCCTGCGGGAAATCCTGGACGACACGCGTTCCAAAATCCCCTCCGGCATAGTCTGCCTGTCCTCCGAAGAGCAGGGCAAAGTCAATCTGGTTCTCGCCGTATCCGGAGATCTAACCCGGCGCTTCCCGGCCCCGGCGCTGATCCGGGACGCGGCCCGGGCCATCGGCGGATCCGGAGGAGGTCGCCCGGACATGGCCCAGGCCGGAGGCTCCAATCCATCCGGCATTGACGCCGCCTTCAGCATCCTGAAAAATCTCGTGGAAGAAGCAACGCCGGACGCCACAGCCTGATTACCCATCCTTGTTAGTCGGATTCCAGATAAAAATTGCCTCCTGCAATTTTTATCTGCCGGCTGCGGCGAAAATGTGATTTCTCCTTGGCTCTCGAAATTCTTCACATTTCGGAGCGACATCCTGTCGCGCATTCCAATTACGGGTTAAAAAAACGCATTTTTAACCTGGAGTTGGAATTAGGGCAATTTCACTTTGAAATTG